>NZ_JSYD01000109.1:0-1464 GCF_054824005.1 Brevundimonas sp. GN22
GCACCTTTAGCGTTAGACTGACAGCACCGGGCAGCTTGCCTATCAACGCGGCGAGCTAACCAACCCATACCCAACGGACAACCCGAGGCACACCGACTGGTGGCGCGGGTATCGCAATGCATCGCGCAGGGAGGAGCAGTCCCGGCGCGGATGATCTCTGCTGCAAAGGACTCTCCTATGAACCTCTACACGAAGGCCTCGGGCATCTGGGCGGTCGACCTCCGGTCCCTCGGTAAAGGCCGTGTGACCCTAGGGACCCGCGATAAGGCCGAAGCCCGCCGCCGCATCCCTCGAGCCGTGGCTGGCGAAAAGTTTGCTGATGAGACCCAGCCCATCGGTCGCCCTGTGGCCTCCGCAGTCAAGGTGGACACCACCATGGCCCAGCTCTTCCGCCGATGCATGAACGACCCTGACGTGTGGATGCTGACCCGCTCGCAGGCCACCCTGCGCTCAAACGACAAAATCCTATGCGCCACGGTCATCACCCTGCCTGACGGCGACAAGGTGACCTTCGGGGAGCTGGCGGTCGCTGATGTCACCGCTGCGGTCCTCGAGAAGCTTGCCAAGGCCCTGCAGGCGAAAAAGTACGCCCAGTCCTCAGTCAAGCGTAAGCTGGACATGATCAGCAAGTCGCTGAGCAAGGCTGTGGACTGGGAGATCATCTCGACCAAGCCCAAGGTGCCTTCCATCAGCATCAAGGACAACGCCCGCAAGCGTGTCCTGATGGATCACGAAGAGAAGGCTGTCTTTGCAGCCATCGCAGCCCGCCACGCGGCGCACCCGACCGCTGACTGGGTTCGCTTCGGTCACGCGATCCGCTTCCTGCTCGACACCGGCTGCCGTAAGGCTGAGTTGGAGAACGTCCGCAGCGAGTGGATACATGAGATCGACCTCGGCACCCGCACGGTCCACCGCATGAACATCCCGTCGTGGATCACGAAGAGTGAGAAGGATCGAACCATCCCGCTCACCTCGGCTATCGTCGCGTCCCTACCGGACCTTATCAAGACCGCAGCCCCTGCCCCCGCTGGCAAGCCTCGCGGCCTGATGCTGTTCCCTTACACAGGGTCGTTCCTCTGGTACCGCTGGAAGCTCATCGTTGCTGACCTCAAGGAACAGGGCTATGACCTGTCCGACATGGTCCTGCACTCATTCCGCCACACCTGCCTGACGCGCCTGTCCATGAGAGGCATGCCTATCGAGAAGGTCGCGGACTGGGCCGGTCACTCGGACATCTCCATCACGGTCAAACACTACCGCCACGCGGAGGCTTCCAGCCTCGATCTTGGGGTCGATTTGTTGGAGAGATAGTCACCAAATGGCGGATACCCCGCCAATATGACTTTCATAAATGGGTGGATGGGTACTGTGCCAGATGTCACATCTTTCCACCCCCCAAAACCCTTATGGCGTAAGGCTTTCATTACCACCTCTTCCGCCATCTATTCGCCCGCTAAAGCGGGC
>NZ_JSYD01000110.1:0-3449 GCF_054824005.1 Brevundimonas sp. GN22
GAAACGCTCGATGTCCAGACCGCGCTCGACGTTCTTGTTGTCGACGCGACCGTAGGTGTAGCCCAGATCCCAGTCGACGTTCTTGACGAAGCCGATGTCGCCGGCGTTGCCGTTCAGGCCGATGACGTAGCGTTGCAGTTGCTTGTCATTGGTCTGGGCGCGGTCCAGCAGCCATGCGCTGTAACGAGCGAACGGAGCGGCGGTGGTGCCGGTCGCTGCGCCCGGAGCGGTTTGGGTCGCTGCGCCGTAGGTTACCGCGGTGTTGTTGCGGATCGCTTCAGCCAGGTTCAGCGGCATGAAAGCGTTGTCGGTACGGGTGGTGTACGCCGAGGTCGACAGGATCTGCATCGAGTTGTTCGGATTCAAGGTATCCGAGATGTAGATGTCGCCGAACGAGTTGCCGGTTGCCAGGTGGGTACGCTCTTGAACGTACTTGGCTTCAGCATACAGGTTGATGCGCGGGGTGATCTGGAAGTTTGCGCCCACTTGGAAGCGCGAGTTTTCCGACTGCGGCAGGGTCGAATCGACGTTGAAGGTCGTGTTCGGGTTCTCGCCGTCACCGCCGATGCTGATGGCTTTGTTGGTGCCGGTGTTCGAGATGATGGTGCCGAAGTCAGCCAGACGGGCAACCGGACCATCGAAGACCCAGGTCTTGCCCGGAGCAACACCGAAGCACGAAGCCGAAGTAATCGAGGTGGTGGTGCAGTTGGCAACCGGAATGGTGTTCGGGTTGTTCAGAGCGCTCGGCTGGTAGTTGTTAGCCAGGGTAACCTGACCCCACTTGCGCATCTGCATCGAGCGACGGTCGCGATACAGGACTGAGTCGGTGATGCCGTCGAACTGGGCAGCTGCCGGATCGGCGTCGCGGCCGACCATGCCCCAGCCGTCTTGCAGCCAGTCGATGTCCGAAGCCAGAACTTCGTCCAGGCGCTCGTATTCGGCGAAGCCGTAAACGTTCAGGCGACCGTCGAACAGGTTCTTACCAGCCAGGATCGAAACGCGTTCCGAGTCTTGGCCACCGTCGTTGATCTGACCCCAGCGGGTGTCGATTTCCAGACCTTCGAAGTCCTTGCGGAGCTTGAAGTTCAGAACGCCCGAAACTGCGTCAGCGCCGTAGATCGACGAAGCGCCACCGGTGACGATTTCAACGCTTTCGATCAACAGACGCGGGATGGTGTCGACGTCGACAGCCAGCGTGCCTTGCGGCGAACCAACGTGGCGACGGCCGTCAACCAGCGTCAGAGTGCGGCCCGAACCCAGCGAGCGCAGGTTCGGCAGCGACAGACCACCAGCGTTCAGAACGCCTGCAGTGGTGTCCGACGGAACTTGCGAGTTCATCAGAGCCGGGATGGTCGCCAGGTGGTCGATCACCGAGTTCTGACCGGTGGTCAGCAGGGCTTCACGATTAACTTGGATCAGCGGGGTCGGGGCAGTGACCGGGTCGCGGCGGATGCGCGAGCCGGTGACAACGATTTCGCTGACTTCGGTTGCGGAGACGTCTTGGGAACCGTTGGCTTCTTGAGCCACGGCGGCCGATGCCGCCAGAACACCTGCCAGCACCGAAGTGCCCAGCAGAATAGTACGCTTCGAACGCATTTAAGAATAAACCACGCTAAAGGAACGGGGTGACAGATCCTGTGAGGACCCGCCACTTGAAGGGTGGCCTGCCTGTCACGCTAACCAATTACGCGCAACCTAAACGCCGCATTTGCGCCTCAAAACCCGACCCACGGCAAGGTTGGCGTAACATTTCCGACACAATGCCGATTCACGTAGTTATCCCTAAAAACTCATGATGTTTGAAATCGGGGGATTAAAAAGCCAAGCTTGTTGAAATAAAAATTGGTTCGAGGCGAAGATATTAGAATGAACTGCCTAATGCGGATATTTATATAACAGCGTATTTCAATAACGACGATTTTCAAAATAAGGCATGCCCTTTTGAGAACAAAAAAAGGGCGGCCTCGAGGACCGCCCTTTTCCGATTCTATCAGCTGAACTTAGAAGATCTTGTAGTTCAGGCCGATGTTATAGCGACGACCGAACGGGTCGAAGTTCGAGTAGAGGGTGGTGCCCAACCACGCCGGTTGCTCGGCGTCGAAGATATTGGTCACGCCTGCACGCAGCGTCACGTTATCACGGACATCCCAACGAACCGTCAGGTCGTTACGGACGAAGTTGCCGGTGCGCAGGTATTCAACCGGACGCGAGTCGGCGTTAGCCAGGAAGTCGCGGTACTGGATGATGTCTTGCGACGACTGCCAGTCAGCGATCCAGGCCACGCGAACCGTTTCAACCGGTTGCCATGCGAGGGTCGAGGTGAAGCGAACGCGCGGGAACGAACCGCCCGTGGACGCCAGCGAAGCGTACTCGGTGAAGTCGGCCGGGTTTTGCGCGTTGTTGAACTGCTTTTGTTCAATCAGCCACGAACCGTTGATCGAGTAGTCGAAGACACCCCAGTTCTTACCGAACATGTCTTGGCTATCGAGACGGTAACGACCGGTGAAGTCCATGCCGCGAACGGTACGCTTCGCGTAGTTGATCGAGCCTTGGATGAAGCCGATGCCCGTCGCCGGGTCACCGATCTTGAAGGCTTCCGAGCGCTGCTGCGCCGTGTCGTTCAGAGCCGAGGCCGGAACGTTACGGAAGATGGTGTCGCAAGCTGCGGTGTTCAGCGTCGGGCCGTTCACGCAGTTCGCAGCAACCGTAGCAGCGCCCACGGCGGCGATCACGTTGGTGATCTCGATCTCGTAGTAGTCCAGAACCAGGCTGAGGTTCGGGATGAAGCGCGGCTGAAGAACCGTCGAGAAGGTGAACGAGGTCGACTCTTCCGGCTGCAGATAGATGTTACCGCCGTTCACACCCGACACAGTCGAGGTGTATTCCGGAACGTAGTCGTCCAGCGTCGAAACGGTCGAACCTGCGAAGTCGTAGGTCAGGCCCTTCGCCGCAGCCAGTGCAGTACAGTTGGCGATACGGTTAGCCTTGATCTCGGCACTCAGGGTCGGCGCAGTGATGCGGGCCGTGGTGCAGGGATCTTGGACGTCGACGAAGGTTTGCGAGTACGGACGGTACACTTCGGCCAGCGTCGGAACGCGGATCGAGGTGTTGTAGCTGGTCTTGAAGGCGATGTCCGGGATCGGACGGTAGACCAGGTTCGCGCCCCAGACTTCCTGACCACCAACGGTCGAGTAGTCCGAGAAGCGGTACGAACCGCTCAGTTCTGCATACTCACCGAGCTTGCTGTCACGCAGCAGCGGCAGCGAGACTTCAGCGAAGACTTCATTGGACTCATAAGAAGCGAGCGGGAAGTCAGCACTGGCGTTAAGCATCAGCAGGCGATCGCCGAAGAGGCGGTCACGGCCGGTACCTTCGGTCGCTTCCTTACGCCATTCGACACCCAGAGCGACACCGATCGAACCGGCACCCCAGAAGTCCCACAGCTGACC
>NZ_JSYD01000111.1:0-20392 GCF_054824005.1 Brevundimonas sp. GN22
CATTCGCCAATGGCATAAAGCCCCGCGACGCTCGTGCGCCCGTCCTCGCCCGCAGCAATCCCGCCCATGTGATAGTGGACCGCCGCCGCAACCGGAATAGGCTGCACACGCGGATCAATCCCCGCACTTTGACAGGCCGCAAACACCGCCGGAAACTCGTGCGGGAAGTCGTCACCCACCGCCGCCCGCGCATCCAGAAACGCCCCGCGTCCACTGCTGCGCGCCTCGTGCACCGCCCGCGCCACGATATCGCGCGCCGCCAAATCCGCATCCGGCTCCGGCCCGATCAGGAACGCCCCATCGCGATCCACCAGCCGTGCCCCCTCGCCCCTGAGCGCCTCGGTCGCCAGCGGCGCAGGGTCCAGCCCCACATCAATCGCCGTCGGATGGAACTGCACAAACTCAGGGTCCAGAATCTCCGCGCCCGCCAAGTAAGCCAGCGCCATCCCTTCCCCACGCAAGGCCGCCGGATTGGTCGTTACTTCAAACAGACCGCCAATCCCGCCCGTCGCCAGCACCACCGCATGAGCATGCACATCTACCAGCACGCCTGCGCGCTCGATCACCGCCCCGCACACACGGCCCGACGCATCCTGCAGCAGTCCTCGCAGCCGCCCGTCTTCCCAAATCTCGATATGGCTCGCCGCCCGCGCCGCCTCGACCACGGCCGACAGAATGGCCCGTCCCGCACCATCCCCGCCCACCCGCGCTACACGCGGCATCGAATGCGCCGCCTCCAGCGAGACGGCAAACCCGCCGTCCGCATCGCGATCAAACGGCGCGCCGAGCGACGCCAGCCACTCCACAGTCTCGCGCCCATGCTCGGTCAGAGCCTCGGCCACTTCCGGCACCACCAGCCCCGCACCTGCCGCCTCTGTATCCTTGGCATGCAGTTCAGCACTGTCATCCTTGCCGAGAGCCGCCGCCATCCCGCCCTGCGCCCACGCCGACGAACAGGCGTCCAGCAGCGGCGCAGGCGTCACCACCAGCGCCCCTTTCGACACCCCCGCGACAGGCACCGCCTCCAGCGCCGCCGACAGTCCGGCCAGACCGCCTCCGACGATCAACGGCCCCTCATGTACGACGACGCGGCGCATCAGAACCGTACCCCCAGATATCGCCCGACCAGATCAACCGCGCCGGGCACGTCCCCACCGGTGATGCCGAACAGAGCCGCCACCGCCGCGCCGCCACAGGCCGCGGCCGTCAACAGCGTCAGCCCCAGCGACTTGCCCGCCTCGCCCCAGCTCAACGGCTGGCCATATCCCCGCAAAGGCCCGCTGCGCAGATGGCCCAGCACGGCCAGACCCAGAAACACAGCCAAGATCCAGCGACCCGTCATCACGCCCCACGCCACCACGACCACTCCGATCGCCAACAGCACCCCGCGCTCCAGCATCGGGTGCACCCGCGCCAGCACCGGACCCAGCGCCTTGGACCCGTCCAGCGGCGGCGCAGGCACCAGATTGATCAGGTTCAACATGGCCACGAAGAACGCCGCAGCGATCCATTGCACATTGCCCGTCACCAGCCACACACCGACCAGCGGTAACATGGCCAACAACCCGAACGCCGGACCCGCCAACGACACCAGCACACCGATCCACTCGCTCGCCGGCTCGCGCTTGCCCTTGGCCAGACCGCCAAGGAAGGGAATGACGTGAATGGTCGCCGGGCCCATGCCCAGACGGTTCATCGCCAGCACATGTCCGTACTCGTGCACGAACAGCGCAAACATCAGCGATCCGGCAATGATCCAGCTACCAGTCAGGAACCACAGAAACCCGATCATCAGCAGGGTGGAGACAATCAGCGTCACCCGCCCGTTGCCCGCCTTCTTCGGCTGGCTCGGCGGCTTAGGCGCACCCTTGCCTTCCGGTCGTGGCTCGTACCTTACGACATTATCCGGCTCGACCCCGTCACGGCGGCCCCATGGTCCCTGATCGGTCACTCAGATCAACTCCACAGCCACAGCATGCTTGGCCCGCACCAGATCATAGCGCGCAGGTTTTGACGGCGGCGGCAGGTCCACCATCTTCTGCACAGCCGCCCGCGCCCGTTCCTGAGTCTCTTCAGGCACCGTTACCTCGAACTGCATGTGCAACAGGCAGTCGCGGATATTCTCCAGCGTGATGCGCTTCATGTGCGGGCACATGTTGCACGGCCCGACGAAGTCCACCTCCGGCACATCGCCCTTGATGTTCGACGCCATCGAGCACTCGGTGATCAGCACCACCTTGGCCGGGCGCTTGTTCTCGACATAGGAGATCATCGCCGCCGTCGAGCCCGCAAAGTCCGCCGCGTGCAAAATCTCTTCAGGGCATTCGGGGTGGGCCAGCACCTCGGCACCGGGCCACGCCTCGCGCATGTCGGCAATGTCCTGGGCGGTAAAGCGCTTGTGCACCTCGCAGTGTCCGGCCCAGGCAATGATCCCGACGCTCGTCTGCGCCGCGACATTGCGCGCCAGATATTCGTCAGGGATCAGGATGACCTTGTCTACGCCCCACTCCTTGGCCGCCCACTCCACCACCTGCACGGCATTGGCGCTGGTGCAGCAGATGTCCGTCTCGGCCTTCACATCGGCGGTCGTGTTCACATAGGTCACGACCGGCAGCCCCGGATAGCGCTGCTTGATCAGCCTTACATCCGCGCCCGTAATCGACGACGCCAGCGAGCATCCCGCCCGCAAATCAGGGATCAGAACCGTCTTGTCCGGCGACAGGATCTTCGACGTCTCGGCCATGAAATGCACACCGGCCTGCACAATCACCTGCGCATCGACCTTGGCCGCTTCCTTGGCCAACGCCAGACTGTCGCCCACGAAATCGCCAACCCCGTGGAAGATATCCGGCGTCATATAGTTGTGCGCCAGAATGACGGCATTGCGCTCCTTCTTCAGACGGTTGATCTCGGCGATCAACTCCGCCTGACGCGGCCATTCCATCGGCGTGGTGTGGTCCTTGACCTTCTCCCAAACCGCGGCGGTTTCCGCTTCCAGTTCCTTCGTCAGTCCGAACGCAGCGCCCATGACGGCCTCCCTACACCCTTATGCTCACTTTTAGCATAAGCTAGGCATACAATAAGCACTCCGTTCGCTGACGCAAGGTCAATCGCAAGCGGAACATTCCCCCCGCACCCTCGTTGACCCTCGGTCACCTGAAGGGGAGCGCACTGTGTCCAACCGCAAACTCATCACTATCGGCCTGATCGCCGTGGCATGCCTCGGCCTTGCCGTGATCGGTCGCCTGCTGCTCTCGAACGGCAACGCCCGCAACAGCACCGACGCCCCCTCGGAAATGGTCGCCGCCCTCCAGACCCATTTCCCCGACGACTGGAAGGCCATGCAGCAACAGCGCCAACAGGCCAGCGGCAACGATGCCGCCATTGGTGCCGCCTTCATGAACGACAAAGTCGCAGATGTAGCCCGTGCCCCCGACAGCGCTATCCTCGCCATCATCGCCGCCGAGACCGCATTGGCCAAACAGCTCCAGCACGACGATCCGGCTGCCTGCGCCAACTATATTCTCGCCGGCCCCACAGACACCCACCGCTACAGCCAGCCGGCGCAAGTCCTGCTGGATCGCGCCGCCGCTCAAACCGTCATCGCGGCCCGTCAGGGGATCGACGCCCCCAAGCCCCGCACCGTCAACCAGCCCGCCGCCATCGACCGTCTCCAGTTTGCCATGCGCGACCAAGGCGTCCCGTCCCGCCTGATGGACCCCGATGCCGCTCGCCCCCTCACCGCCGACGAGCAATGCCAATACGGCGTCCACCTATACGAAACCCTCGGCACCCTGCCCCCCGCACAAGCCGCCGACATCTTCGTAAACCTCAAATTCGCCCAGCCCTGACACGCTCAAATGCGCGGGCGAGGAAGTTTTATCCCTCGACTTAGACATTGGGAGTTCGTAATCGATAGACCCTTCCCCGAACTGCCGACCTAAAGAATAAATCGTGCAAGAAACTGTCCGCCGCATCCTGACCGCCCGCGTTTATGACGTGGCCGAGGAAACCCCGCTCGACCCCATGCCGCGCCTGTCGGCCCGCGTGGAGCGTCCGGTCCTGCTCAAGCGCGAGGACCTGCAGCCGGTGTTCAGTTTCAAACTGCGCGGGGCCTATAATCGCATCGCCCAACTCAGCGATGAGGAGCTCTCCAAGGGTGTCATCTGCGCCTCCGCGGGCAATCACGCCCAAGGCGTCGCCCTCTCCGCCGCCAAGCGCGGGGCCAAGGCCACCATCGTCATGCCGACGACCACCCCCGCCATCAAAATCAGCGCCGTCCGCGCCCTCGGCGGCCACGTCGTCCTGCACGGCGATAGCTTCGACGACGCCAGCGCCCACGCCCGCCAGCTAGAGGCGGAAACCGGAGCCACCTTCGTCCACCCCTTCGACGACCCCTTCGTCATCGCGGGCCAAGGCACCATCGGCTTGGAAATCCTGCGCCAGCACTCCGGCCCGCTGGACGCCGTCTTCATCCCCATCGGCGGCGGCGGCTTGGCCGCTGGCGTCGCCGCCATCATCCGCTTCTTGCGTCCCGAGACGAAGATCATCGGCGTCGAGCCGGTCGAGGCCTGCTCCATGAAGGCCGCCATCACCGAGGGTGAAGTCTATACGCTCGACCAAGTCGGCCTGTTCGCTGACGGCGTGGCCGTGCGCCGGGTCGGCGACGAGACCTTCCGCCTCTGCAAAGACCTGCTAGACGACATTGTGCTGGTCGACACCGATGCCATCTGCGCCGCCGTCAAAGACATCTTCGACGACGTCCGCGCGATCGCCGAACCCTCGGGCGCCGTCGCCCTCGCAGGCCTGAAAGTCTGGGCTGCCCGCAATCCGGGCTCAGGCGCATTGGCCGCCATCAACTCGGGTGCCAACGTCAATTTCGACCGCCTGCGGCACGTGGCCGAACGCGCCCAGATCGGCCTCGGCACCGAGGCGCTTCTGGCCGTCTCCATGCCCGACGACCGCGAGGCCTACCACCGCTTCCTCAACAGCCTGCAAGGCCGCTCGATCACCGAGTTCAACTATCGCTGGAGCGGCGACACGGCCCAGATCTTCGTCGGCATCGCCCTCAAAGACGGCCAAGACGAACGCCATGCCCTCTGCGCCAGCTTGCGCGAGGCCGGATACGCCGTCGAAGACATGAGCGACAACGAAATCGCCAAACTCCACGTCCGCTACATGGTCGGCGGCCGCGCCCCCGAACTGAAAGGCGAGCGCCTATTCCGCTTCGAATTCCCCGAACGCCCGGGAGCCTTCCTGCGCTTCATGAACAGCCTCCAGCCCGCGTGGAACCTCACCCTGTTCCACTACCGCAACCACGGCGACGACGTCGGCCGCGTGCTGGCCGGCATCCACGCTCCGCAAGCCGACCAGACCGCCGTCACCACCGCGCTGGACACCCTCGGCTACCCCTACATCGAAGAGACGATGAACCCCGCCGCACGCCTGTTCTTGGCCTAGATCAGGAACGCCACAAGCGTTCGGATCATCAGATACAAGGCCGCCCCCAGAGCCATCAAAGCCGTCTGCAACGGCCCGAGCTTGGCGGGCTTAAGGCTCATTATCCCTCTCCCGATCTGGATGAGCGGGAACAAGATGATCGCAGACAGGCTCGTACCATAAACAGCGGGCATGTCGCGCGCCAACGCGTACACCAGCCACCCCACGCTCCCCAGCCAAACCGCCCATCCGAGCAGGTTCAGCCACCTCGCCAAGGCCATCTGCCGTGCCTCCGACATCTCCACCACAACTCTCCTGAACCACGGTGCAATGACGTTCGCGGCAATAACGATCCGCTGCAAGCGTGGCCGCGAGCATTCCCCCGAAAAGCAGAGACTCTGACAGCGACAACTGTCAGGGCCCCGCGAAACTACAAACCGGCCGCGCCCAATTCTACGGAGCGCCCGGCTTACCGCTGCTGCGACACGCTGTTGCCGTAGCCCACGACACTCTGGCGCACGCGCCCGCTAGAGCTCCAGCGCACGGTCTGGCCGGTGCCCTGCACATTCACCGGCGCATTGGGCGCAAGTGTGATGGTGATCCGGTTGTCCGATCCCGTCAGGTCCAGACTGGCGCAGGTTCCGGTGAACGTCAGCCTGTGCCCCGTCCCTGCAATCGCGACGGCGCGTCCCTGACAATCAATCGTGCGTTCGTGCCCTACGCCAGTGACGCTAATCGTATCGCGCCCTTCTTCGACCACGCCAACCTGCGCTGCCATCGACAGCACTGCAGCCAACATCGGAACCACAACCATACCCGCACACCCTACAAGGTTAATGTCCAATCAACGCCCCGTATCGACGGTTCGATCCCCAAAGGTGATCCCCGAGCGCCCACCATCCCTATCCACGTTGAAAAAGGTCCGGCGCATTTCTGCACCGGACCCTTAATCACAGAAGCTGAAGGCGTTGGATTTACGCCGCTTCGATCGACCTGATGATGTCGTCCGTCGAGGCATTGGTCAGCGTCTTGGTAATCTCGCCGACAATCGCGCCCTGCACTTCCTTGTGCCAGTGCTTGCGCAGTTCGCCCATGGTTTTGGGCGCGGCGATCACCACCAGCTTGTCGAACTTGTTCTTCAGCGCCCAGTTGTTCAGCGCCTGCGCCACGCTCATAGCAAAGCCGTCCTCGGCTTGGGTGTCGTTGTCCGGATTGGCATCGCTGGAATTACGCCCCGCCGAACCGACAACCCGATCTTCCAGCTGCGGGGATTCAATCGCCTTGAGCTGGATCTCGGTAGCACTGCCGCCATTGCGGAACAGGGCCAGTTTCTCGCCATCAACCACGGCGACCAGAGCATTGCTGGGCAGGATCATAAAACTCTCCTCGGAAACACCCCCGACCCGAACCTAACGACCCCGCGCCCTATTCGTTGCCCCGACGTCGGTTTCTGCTCATCGCCACGACCTTGACCGTGTTGCCGACTGCGCCTACCCCACGCCAGTCGAAAAGATTGTGAGGCCGGTGTGGTTATTCCGGCCCTTGCGGCAGCCCCGCAAGATCCAGTCTAGGCCCGCAACGGCCCGGAATCCGCGACGCCATTTCCTCTTCAAGGATGGCGTCGCCGAAGGTTCTCTTTCGGCCCGCCGTCCGTCATCGAAAGACGTCCATGCACGGCAAGCCCGATCCCAAGACCCTCCTGCTCGCTCAGGTCTTCATCACCTTTTTCATGGCCCTGTCCATGTCCGGCATCATGAGTGCGATCCACATGGGTGTGGGTGCCGAATGGCTGCGCGTTTGGCCGCGCGAGTTTATCGTCGCATGGCCCATCGCCTTCGTGCTGACGCAGGTCTTCAGCCGCCTCGGCTTCAAACTGGCCTTCACCCTGCGCCGACCGCAGGAGGTCTGATCCAAAGCAAAGAGACCGGGCCAGCCTGCGCTGTCCCGGTCTCTGTTTCTGACTCGTTATTCGACCCAATCAGTCCTCCGACTGCCGACGGTCCTTGCCCGAGGCCAACCGCAGCGCCGCCCCGATAAAGCGGAAGACCTCCGTCACCAGCCCGAAGACCACAATGGCCGTCAGCAAGGCCGCGATTGGCTGGGTGTGCCAGCTATCGCTCGCCAGCCTTTCGACCAAGCCCCCCATGTCCGGCACCTGAATGATCGACGCCAGTGGCGACGCCACCCAGAACCAGACCAGCACGGCAATATTGGCCACGCTGAACACCATGTCTCCGGCGGCGGTCAGACGGACGGGACTGCCCGTTAGCACCCGCATCACGTCAAACAGGATGCGCCCCGCGAGAATCCCCGCCACCGGCCAGTACAGAAGCTGATGCACCTGACGCAGCAGCGGCCCGTAATCGAGGCCATCGGCCCCCGTTACGCTCCCCAACTGCATCTGCGACAGCAGACCCAGCCACCACGCCAGCACAACCGCGGTGAAGACGGCACTGGCTGCCGCACCCGCGACCGGCGAAAACCCGTGCGAACATTTGCCCGATCCCTTGGCCTTGATCCCGCCAGTCGTACCCGCCGCGCCGGTCGAACCCGTCGCAAGCATCTTCGAAACGGCTTCGCGGTTCAACGAGCCCGACCATTCGAACATGCCAAGGTCTTTGACCTTCCAGTCGCAGAGGAATTTGGGGCGCGCGGGCTGACGCTCGATCAACCACCCCGCCAGCGTCACGCAGCCAATCGCCATCAGACCGCTGGTAATGGCCTGCTGGATCGCGCGTCCGATTGCCTGCGCCGGATCGATTGTCCCGGCCAGCACCTGCACCGCCACGCCCATGACAGAAACCAGCACGACCGCTGCAATCGCCATACGCACACCGAACCACCACCACGGATACAGCTCCGGCCCGACAATCCCTTGCGGCCCCTCGGCATAGCGTCCCGCAACCACCAGCGGATGCCCGACCTCGCGCAACAACTGCTCGAACTCGTCGTCCGACAGCCCCCGCCCCAGCTCGTCTTCGCGCACCTCGGCCCGCGTCAGGATTTCATCCTTCAGCTCGGTCACGATGTCCTCGCGCCGGTCCTTGGGCAGTTGCGCCGCCACAGCGGCCAGATAGGCCTCCAGCATCTTTTCCATTCCCTCACCCTTGCTCACAGCATTGCCTCCACCGAGGCCGACAGCGCCCGCCATTCCACGGCCAGTCGCTCCAGCATGGCCTCACCCTCCGGCGACAGCCGGTAAAACCGCTTCTTGCGCTTCTCTTCCTCGCGCCACTCGCTGACCAGCAGCCCCTGGCTCTCCAGCCGGCGCAGCAGCGGATAGAGGGTGCTTTCCTCCATCTCCACACCCGCCCCCGATAGCGCCATCCGCAGCGAATAGCCGTATTGCTCGCTACGAAGCTGGGCCAGAACGGCGAGGATCAGCGACCCGCGCCGCAGCTCCAGCCGCAAACTCTCAAACAGATCGTCCGCCATCGCGTCCATTCTTACTATTGCGCCACATAGTGTGTGGCACACAGTGTATGCCACCTCCCACACGAGAATGTCAACGCCTCGCATCACATGGTTTTTTGACTCAACCCGAACTTGCGTGGTTTCTTTTGCGCCGGGGGACTATTTCGATGATGTTGAGGTCATATTTGCCAACGCCGCCGACCGATCCAGGCCTGTGGACGCTGCTACAAGAGCGGTCCGACCGCGCCCTTTGGCAATGGGACCGCCCCTTGCAGGGCCGCACGGGCACGACCCGCTTCGTTATCATCCACGATCCATCACGACTGGATTTCGAGGACTTCGACGAAGCCGAAAAAATGTTCGAGATGCTCGAAGACTAGCGTCCATACAAAACCGGCGCGGCCCCTTTCGGAACCGCGCCGTTTTCATGTCTGCTGCAACAGGACCTAGATCCCGGCAGCCATATCGCCGTCCGGCTCCACATCACCGCCTTGAACAATACGGGTGACCGCAAGGTCCGCCGTCACATTGCCCACGGTACGGAAGATGTCGGGAATAACCTCCACCGCCAGCAACAGCGGCAGCATCTCCAGCGGCACGCCCATGGCGATACAGATCGGCGCGATGGATGCAAAGAAGCTGACCTGACCAGGCAGCCCCACTGTCCCCACCGAGATCAGCGCCGCTGTCAGCATGGCGGCAATCAACTGCCCCATGCTCGGATGGATGCCGAACAGGTGCGCACAATAAAGCGCCACCCCGAGGTTCGCCACCGGCGAGGTAATGCGGAACACCGCCACCGCCAGCGGCAACACCAGACCCGCCGTCGACTTGCGAACGCCCAGCACGTCGACCGCCCGCTCGACCATGACCGGAAGACTGGCCAGCGACGATTGCGTCGAGAACGCCACCACCTGCGCCGGAGCCACTGCCCGCGCAAAGCGGCTCAGACTCACCCGCCCGAACACCATCGCCAGCGGATAGAACAACAAACCGATCCCGATACAGGCCAGCGAGATCACCACCACATAGTGCAACAGCACACCCGCCGCGCTCGCCCCCGCCGTCAGGCCCACGCCCAGCGACAGCGCAAACACACCCAGCGGCGCCGCCACCAGCACCCAGCGCACGATGATAATCATCGTCTCGCCCACCGCCTCGAAGAAGGTCGTCAGCGGCAACCTCAACCGGTCTGGCAAGCGCGATGCGGCAAAGCCAAAGAAGACGGCAAATACAACAATGCCCAGAATGGCATCCTCGGCCGCCGCACGGATCGGGTTCGACGGCGCAATGGTTTTGATGAACTCGCCAAACGGTGCCGCCCCGCCGACATCACCCGCATTGGGTGCCGCCGCCAGCAACAGCTTCGCCCCCTCGGTATCCACCGGCCAGATCGACAGCAGGCCATAGGACACGAGCACCGAATAAACGACCGCGACCAGGATCATCGCCGCAAACCACCCGACGGCCTTCAGTGCCATCCGTCCCGCCCGCGCCGCATCGGCAATCGACGCCACGCCGGTCACCAACAGACTGAACACCAGCGGTATAATCGTCATCCGGAGCGCATTCAGCCAAAGCTGGCCAAGCGACTGGATCAGGTCCGCCGTCGCACTTCCACCCGGCAAGCCCCACTTCTGAGCAGCCATACCCACAGCCAGACCCAGCGTCAGCGCCAGAAGCACCTGAACGCTCAGCGAAGCCAGAAATCGTCGCGCCTTGCCCATACCCGTCATACGCCCGCAGCGTTATCAGACTGCACCACGCCGCGACGCGGCCACTGGGCCATCACGCCCCCCGCGATCCCGCCCGCCAGCGCCAACAGCGTCAGCCAATAGCCGGACTGGATATCCACCTGGATGGCCTGCCCCATCATCTGGGCAAACTGGCGCTCCAGCTTGTCCATGTCGCTGTCGCCCTTGCCGCTCTTGTCGACCTGCTCGCTCATCTCGGACTGCATCTTGCCGACCGTCTGGGCCATACCACCCGCCAGCAGCACCAGTGCCACCGCGCTTGTTGCCGCCACCACGCGTCCGGCCATCTTGATCTTCGCGATCACAAAGCTGCCGATCAGGCCCAGCACGATCACCACCATGGCACCAATCGCCCACCAGGCCCCGTTCTGCCCCTCGGGGGCCAGTGCCACGTCGGGCAGTTCAATCGTGCCGGTCGCCAGTTGATAGCCCGAAGCTTCGATCAGGTTCTGGCCGTTACAGCTCACCACCAGCCACGGCAGAAAGAAGAACAGCAGCGCCAATACCTTGGCCACACGTCCAGCCCACATCCAGCCCGAGTTCAAATGCATCCCAGTCCCCGAAAATTCATCGCGACAGCCATTAGCCAGCCCGCGACCCTGCCACCCTTGCGGACAAAGGAAAAGGGCGGCGGACCTCTCGATCCACCGCCCTTAAGCCTTTTTACGATCACCCTTTCGGGATCACGCGCCTGATCAGAAGGTCTTGGTCAGGTTCAGGAATGCCGTACGGCCGACGTAGTCGTAAGCCGAGTACAGCGGAGCGTTACCCACGCGGCTGGTGAAGCCGGCAGAAACGGTCTGCGGATCTTCGTTCCACAGGTTGCGGATACCCGCCGTCACCGTCCAGCTATCGTTGTGATACTGAACCGAGACGTTGTGGTTCTGGTACGAACCGGTCGCCAGATCGTAGGCCGAGGTAGCACGGTCTTCTTCGTAGTAGTCGTAGCTGTCCATCGCATCGACGTATTCGATGCCATAGCGCACGCGCCATTGATCCCAGGCGTACGACACGTCGAACGAACCGGTGAACTCCGGATTCTCGACCATGCCGACGTAATCTTCCAGCGGATCGTCAGCGAACAGCTTCGAGGACACTTCGGTGTACTGGGTCAGACCCAGGTTCACCAGCAGCGAGCCCGGACCGAAGTCGTTACGGTAACGGACGGTGTAATCCAGACCCTTAACGTTGTCGGTCGCCAGGTTGATGTAGCTGTCATAGACGGTCAGGCTGTTGTCTGCCGCGTCACGTTCGACCAGACGGCAGAAGCCGACGTTGGCTGCGAAGTCTTCCGGATTGGAGTCATAGCAGCGGGTCAGGATCTGGCTTGCGCCGGTGCGCGAGACACCGTTCGAAACCTCGATCTCGTAGTAATCGACAGCGAATGCCAGATCGCCCCAGCCATTCGGCAGGGTCGGCTGCAGAACCAGACCGATGGTCATGTTGGTCGAGGTCTCGGCGGCCAGACCGGCTTCCGCACCACCCGAGGTCACAACCTGGATCGACGACTTGTTCTCGAAGTCGGCAGCCAGACCTTCAGCGGCGCAGTTTGCGACGCGGTTCGGGTTGACGTCCTTGATGCCGTACTCGTTGCAACGGTCACCGGTGCTGCTCAGGAAGCCCGTGGTCGCGCCGACGAACTGCTCGAACAGGGCCGGAGCACGGTACGAGGTACCGTAGGTGCCGCGCAGGGTCACACCGTCAACCGGCTTGTAAACCAGACCCACCTTGTAGGTGGTGTCATCGCCATACGAGTCATAGTCGGTGTAGCGGAACGAACCGTTGAAGGTCAGTTCGCGGGCGAACGGCTTGTCCATCAGGACCGGCACTTCGACTTCGCCGAAGACTTCCCACACTTGGTCCGAACCGCGGGTGATGCCCGAGGACGACATGTTGTAGGTGTTGCCCGTTTGCGAATCCAGGCCCGGGGTGTCGTCGATTTCCGACTTACGGATTTCGGCACCGAAGAAGCCCATGACCTGACCCGCCGGCAGCGAGAACAGCGGACCGTCCAGACCGATAGCGGCCACGGTTTCCTTGTACTCGGTCGTACCGATCACCGGACGATAGACAAAGTCCAGCCAGTCTTGCGGCAGCACACCGCCGACCACTTCAGCGGTCAGAGCCGGAGCGGCCACGCAACCCGGAAGAGCAGCCAGCTCGGCGCAGGCAAACTGACCCGGAGCCGTTTCGACAACGTCCAGCGACTCGGCCATCAGGTCCGTCAGGAACTGGTTGGCTTTGTAGGTCGACTTGGACTTCGAGAAGCTGACGTAAGCGTCATAGCGCCAGTCAGGGATCAGGAAGTCACCCTTGATACCGGCGACATAGCGGTTGAAGTCGACTTCCTGCTTCGACACATCGTTGCCGAAACCGATGAAGGCGCGCACGCCAACCGGCAGACCCTTGCTCAGGCCCTGGTCCGCAGCCATCGCGGTCGACATCGACAGAGCCGACGGGATCAGCGGCGAGCCCTTGGCGTAGTCCAGCACCAGCTGGCGGTAGCCGGTCTGTTGCGAGCGACGGTTGTTGTACAGCATTTCGCCGTACAGCTCGGCATTGCCCAGAGCGTTCAGCTGATAGCCGACTTCACCGTACAGGGTGGTGATTTCAACCGGCGAGATCAGCGACTCGTTCAGCATGCGGTCTTCGAAGGTGTCGCGGACGTTGATGTCCGAACCGGTGCCACCCACGCCTTCATAGCCGACCAGACCTTCGGTCACGGCGGCATTCGGACGCCAGCGGTTGAAGCTGGTAGCCGCGGTACCGGCGGCGGCAACACCCGGCATCATATTGGTGCCGATGGTGTTGATGGTGACGCCGTTCGAGCCGGTGTCGGTGATCGGATAGCATTTCGACTTGCCGGTGGCCGGATCGATGAAGTCCGAACCGTCACGGAAGCCGTCGGTGTTGCACTGGGTGAAGCTGCGGTCGCGCAGGCTCAGACCGTCACGGGTGTAGCGCTCGGCCGAACCGGCCATACGCCAGCGGTCGCCGCGCATGCCGCCGGTAACCGAATAACGCTGCGAGCCACCGTTGCCGTCGGCGTCCATCGGGGCGTTGAACTGGGCTTCGACCGTCAGATGGTCGACATTCTTGCGGGTCTGGATGTTGACCACACCGGCCACAGCGTCCGAACCGTAAACCGAGGATGCACCGTCGCGCAGAACTTCAACGCGGTCGATCATGGCGGTCGGCAGAACGTTCAGGTCGGCCGCACCGACCGAACCGCGCGAGCCGGCTGGCGAAACGCGACGGCCGTTCAGCAGGACCAGCGTACGGCTCGGACCCATGCCGCGCAGACCGATGGTGTTGGCACCCGGACCTCCGTTGGTGACATAGCCACCGAAGGCGTTGGTGATTTGCGACGTACCGCCGGTGATGGCGTTCGATTGCAGGGCTTCAGTGGTCGAAGCAAAACCTTGCAGCGTGGCTTCTTCGCGGGTCACGACCTGCGTCGGCGACGGGGCGTTATAGTTGTCGCGACGAATACGCGAGCCAACGACAACGATTTCTTCGACCTGCGTGGCGTCTTCACCAGCATCTTGGGCAACCGCAGCTGCCGGGACCAGCATGGCCATCGACATTGCAGCAGCACCAACTGCCATCGTCGAGCCAAGCAGATAGTCTTTACGAGTACGCATAGACACTCTGTAACCTATTCAACTTACAAACAACTGCACGGCGATCAACGAACGTCGTGCGACGCGGCGCGCCCAACTACTGCACGCTCCTGCTGACAACGGCTATTCAGCTACCAACACATTCGCAACAATATTATTTCACCAAATCGGTGTTATACGCATAACAATAATCGTTACGTCACGTGGTTATGGCGAAATATTGCATCTAATAACCGCAGATTGAACTGCCACCTCGGAAATCAACCCGATCTGCACAATAATATCCCAAGGTTGCGCGACCCCACCCAAACCCGCATAGCGTCGCTATACTGTCGCAGTCGGCCAAAATCACACACTTCTGCTCGCCCCCTAGCGCCCCGCGCCCCTGTGCATTACCTGTATGTTCATGGCCCGTTCCCCCTCGACACCTCCGAAAAAGCCCGCAAGCGCGACGTCCAAACCGGTCCACGTCTCGGACCCCGCCCGCGCGGCCGAGAACCAGCAAGCTCTGGAACAGGCCAAGGCTATAAAAAAGGGCGTCGCCGAGGCCCCCACCCCCTTCATCCACGACAGCGCCACGCCCCCGCGCAACCTGCCCATGTTCGGCGTCGGCCCGCGCATCACACCCGAAGAAGCCCCCGGCACACCCGAAGGCTGGCAGCCCCACCGCCCCACCCGCGGCGGTAGCAAGCTCAGCAAGCCCTTCCGTCTGGAAACCAAGTACAAGCCCGCAGGCGACCAACCCACCGCCATCGCCGAACTGGTCCAGCAGGCCGAAGCCGGAGAGCGCGAACAGGTCCTCCTCGGCGTCACCGGTTCGGGCAAGACCTTCACCATGGCCAAGGTCATCGAGGAAACCCAGCGCCCCGCCCTGATCCTCGCCCACAACAAGACCCTCGCCGCCCAGCTCTATTCCGAGTTCAAGGCCTTCTTCCCCGATAACGCGGTCGAGTATTTCGTCTCCTACTACGACTACTACCAGCCCGAGGCCTACGTCCCGCGCACCGACACCTACATCGAGAAGGACAGCTCCATTAACGAGCAGATCGACCGGATGCGCCACGCCGCCACCCGCGCGATCTTGGAGCGCGACGACGTCATCGTCGTGGCCTCCGTCTCCTGCATCTACGGTATCGGCTCGGTCGAGACCTACACCGCCATGACCTTCGGCCTGAACGTCGGCGACACCATCGACGAAGCCAAACTCCGCGCCGACCTCATCGCCCTCCAGTACAAGCGCAACGACCTGCATTTCGAGCGCGGCATGTTCCGCAAGCGCGGCGACACCATCGAGATCTTCCCCGTCCACTTGGAAGACCGCGCGTGGCGCATCTCCCTCTTCGGCGACGAGATCGAGGCCATCGACGAGTTCGACCCCCTCACCGGCAAGAAGACCAACTCGCTGGACCAAGTCACCGTCTACGCCGCCAGCCACTACGTCACGCCCCGCCCGACGCTCAACCAGGCCATCACCGGCATCAAGGCCGAGCTGAAGGAAACCCTCGACTGGATGGTCGAGAACGGCAAGCTGCTGGAAGCCCAGCGCCTTGAACAACGCACCCGCTTCGATCTGGAAATGATGGAGGCCACCGGCTCCTGCGCGGGCATCGAGAACTACAGCCGCTGGCTCACGGGCCGCTCACCGGGCGAGCCCCCGCCCACCTTCTTCGAATACATCCCCGACAACGCCCTGCTGTTCGTCGACGAAAGCCACGTCACCGTCGGCCAGATCGGCGCCATGTTCCGAGGCGACTACCGCCGCAAGTCCACTCTGGCCGAGTACGGCTTCCGCCTCCCCTCCGCCATCGACAACCGCCCGCTCAAGTTCGAAGAATGGGACGCCATGCGCCCCCAGACCGTCTTCGTCTCCGCCACCCCGGGCGCGTGGGAGATGGAAAAGACCGGCGGCGTCTTCACCGAGCAGGTCATCCGCCCCACCGGCCTGATCGACCCGCCCGTGGAAATCCGCCCCGTCTCGGGCACCACCCGCAACCAGATCGACGACGTCATCGACGAGGTAAAGGCCACCGCCGCCAACGGCTACCGCTCCCTCGTCACCACCCTGACGAAGAAGATGGCCGAGGACCTGACCGAGTACATGCACGAACAGGGCGTCCGCGTCCGCTACATGCACTCCGACATCGACACTCTGGAACGCATCGAAATCCTGCGCGATCTGCGCTTGGGCAGCTTTGACTGCCTCATCGGCATCAACCTGCTGCGCGAAGGTCTGGACATCCCCGAGTGCGGCCTCGTCGCCATCCTCGATGCCGACAAGGAAGGCTTCCTGCGCTCGGAAACCTCCCTCATCCAGACCATCGGCCGCGCCGCGCGTAACGTCGATGGCCGCGTCATCCTCTATGCCGACCGCATGACCGGCTCGATGGAACGCGCCATCACCGAGACCAACCGCCGCCGCGAGAAACAACAGGCCTATAACGAGGCCCACGGCATCACCCCCGCCACGGTCAAGCGCGACATCAAGGAGATCATGGACTCCCCCTACGAGTCCCGCGAGATCGACCGCCACACCAACCCCGGCATGAAGGAAGACACCAAACCCTTCACCGGCTCCAACTTCCAGACCGCGCTGAAGGATCTGGAAACCCGCATGCGCGACGCCGCCGCCAACCTCGAGTTCGAGGAAGCCGCCCGCCTCCGCGACGAGATCAAGCGCATGAAGCTGCTCGATCTGGAGTTCGCCAACGAGGCCCTCACCGCCTCAGGCGAAGACGTCGACAAATCCGCCCCCAAACGCTGGCGCAAAGAAGCAGCAGCCGAAAAGGCGGAGGCGTTTAGGCGGGGGCGTTAGAAATTTAAAGAACATACAAGGAACATATATTGCAATTATATGTTTTTCGTGTATGGCCTGAGCAACTTGCAAAATGGATCATTCAAGATGTCCACAGCTTCGATAGGCCCATGGGCTACGGAAGCCAACCTAACTAAAGGGCAAGTTTTCGCCCTCGCTGAATCAGTAGCAAAACAGCTAGGCTTCAAGCCAGGTGACGATATACACGCTCTAGTTACCAGAATGGGTGGCAGAGTAATATCCAAGGATACTTTGTTCGAAGACCCTGAGAAATCGGGCAGTCTATACGTTCATTCACCTGAAAAATTTGAGATAATAGTTCCTACGCATACAAGCGCTCGCAGAGACCGCTTTACGATCGCACACGAACTTGGTCACTACGTAGTGCACTACCTTTACAAGAAAAACATCGGAACCTTATCAAGCGAAACTATGGTCGCTTTACGCAAGGGATCTGATCGGGTCGAGTGGGAAGCCAACTGGTTTGCTGCCGGATTCCTTATGCCAGAAAGCGAATTCGTGTCTGCGTGTCAGTCATACCATAATTCGACAAAATTCATTGCTGATCATTTTGACGTTTCCTATTCGGCAGCTGAAGTGAGAGCAAAACAACTTGGTATAAGCCTCAACTAAATGAACACCGATAAATTACCAGAGTTCCTAAAGCCTCGACTTCGTTTATTTCTCAGCGCCGATATTGTCGGATCGACAAGCCTTAAACAGTCAAGACTAGCAAATACTGCTGACAAAATTCGAGAACAACAAAAAGGTTGGTTTACAGCCATTCAAGGCTTTTACATCGAAGCCAAGCAAGCTGTTAGCCAGTCATGGTCAGATATTAAAGAAAACAATTCCAATTTAGGAATTGATTTTGGAGATGATCCAATTGTTTGGAAAACAATTGGTGATGAAGTAATTTTTGTTAAACATATTACCGACTACCGCCAAGTAGCAGTAATGCTAAAATGCTGGATCTCATCTTTAGATGAGATGAGGTCGTTTCTCAAAGAAACAGATTCAAAATTGGATGTTAAATCCACCGCGTGGCTCGCCGGATTTCCTGTCGAAAATAAAGAAGTAGTAATTTCCTTAGATCAAAATACCTCAGGTGTAGAAATAGAAGATTACTTCGAAGAAAGCGGCAATATACTTAATAAGTATTACAGCTCTCCTGAAAACAGCAAACCTAACGACATTTCTCTAGATTTTATCGGACCCGCTATAGACATAGGCTTCCGCCTAGGAGGGCATTCATCTAGCAGGAAATTTGTTATCAGCGTAGGGATAGCTTATATTCTATCCCTAACTAACCCCGCACACGATGGTTTAGTACAGGATTTTGATCCATTCTACGATGGATCAGTAGTGCTAAAAGGCGTCTTGGGCGGGATGACCTATCCTATATTCTGGATAGACCTTTCAAAAGATAAAAGCCTTGCAAGGCATGAAGATCAACTAACTGGTTATACTCCGCCTGGGCGAGACAAAATCAGACGGTATTGTGAATCATTCTATAGCACGCATCAATCATACCTGTTCAGGCCGTTCATATGCACAAAGCACGAACAACAACTAAACATCTACCCTTCGTGGTACGAAGAGCTGTTGGTATCGCTAGCAAAAAACTACAATCTAAAACTAGATCCATCTACTGAACCTCCAGAAGTTCCAGAAACAGATTTGGAAATAAATAAGGCTGCAGAAATGGGATCTGTAGTTGTTGGTATGATGCACATAACCTCCCCTGAAATCTCCACACATATTGAAAATATGAATGATGGAGATGACGTCGATGCTAGAGAAACTGATCCGAATTTAACTCAAGATGCTGAATAGCTTATTTCGTTAAATGAAATGAAGAGATCAGTATCATGTCATTTACGCACTAGAATTTCCGAAAGAATAATATTTCACCCATCACTTTGAATAGGCTTGGTAGTTCGAGTTTTACGGTATCCGAACGCTTTTACTCGCCCTACCTTCCACCCGTGCCATCCTTCCCGCGTTCCGTCGCATGGAGGGCTCGTAAGGCCTGCGGACCTGCGGTGACGGGAGTGGATGGAGCGGGGTCCGCCCCTCCGGCTGAGGCTTGGCCCCACAAGGGGACCAAACCCCGCCGGAAGGAACGGAGCCGATGGAGTTTGCGCTAAAGCCTTAGTCTTGAACCTCAGCCAGTATCGGCAAGGAGCCTCAACGGCCCTCGACCATACGGCCACCGGAGGTGCCTCGGATGAAACCGCGCTATCGCGTGTGTATCCCGATACATTTTTAGTGGCCCGCGGTCGTCGGCCCTACGGGACCTCCCGACTCGACGCGGGCTGGCGGGCTGAGCCGCCTTACGGCGGCACCCTCACCTTCAACGGTGGAGGATGGCATCAAGGTTGGGGAATAGAACTCCGGCAAGGGTCGAGGTGGAAACTCGGACCGTGCCAGCAGGACACCGCAGGTGTCCGCTGCCCGCCACCGGCACTGGGAGTAACCGCCAACAGCGGTGCCTGCCTCAGTTTTTAGTTCGGCCGCGGTCAAAAGGCTCCGCCTTTTCGACCCGACGCGGCCAGATGCTGGTGCAAAACTATCCACGCGGGGCGCGTGCCTTTGCCGAAACGGAACCAACACCTACGCCGGGCAAAGCCCGCGCGCCCCGCCTGCCCTCCAACCACACGCCCACGGCGATGTGGCTAAACCCAATTTCCGAAAGCGAGCTTCATGACGCGGCCTAAACCCAAGCGCATCACACCGCCCCACGCAGACCCCGCCTCGCCCGACTACATCAGCCCGCGAGAAGAACGCCGCCTGCGCCGCGAGCTCATGCGCCGCGTCGAGCGCCTCTTCGAGATCGCTGACCTCAAAGGCTACGGCCCCAAAGACGGGCAAAACGTCTGACCGGTACCCGACAGAGGCCAGAATACAACACCGTCTCGCCAAATTTGCGGCAGAGCAGTATCAAAGCGTAACCGTGAGGAACTACGCCTCTTAACAGCAGTTAACGCCTTAGCTCCCCCACAGTGCGTGCGACCGGAGTTGGAAGGGAACCTGTTATGTCAGAGCCGAGCAAAGAGACCGACCGGGCCAAGCTGCGCCTCGTCTCCTCGCCCGAGTCCGAGGTGTATGACCTCATGCGCAAGCCGGAATCCACCGCAGAGCGCGTCAAACGCCTGCAGGCCGAAGCCCGCGCACTGGCACTCGAACAGGTTGAAGCGCTCGAAATCGCGCTGCTCAAGGCCGCAGAAATGGCCCGCGAAATCGCCGAGGGCGGCGACGCCTACCCCGTCGGCGCGCGCGAAATCGCCAGCCGTCTGGTCGATGACCTGCCCGCCAAGGCCGAAACCATCAAACACATCGTGCACCGC
>NZ_JSYD01000112.1:0-7088 GCF_054824005.1 Brevundimonas sp. GN22
GTAGAAGCCGAGGATCAGCAGCATGCCGTCCTTGAACAGACCGACGATGGTTTGCACGCTCTCCCGATAGTCAGCGGGAATGTGCGGGCCGACCCATGCGATCATAGGCGTGTAGAGCAGGCAGCCAGCCAGAAAACCAAGAGCCAGAATAGTCGTGGTCTGAGGCATCGGTGGAAAGCGGATGACGATAGGCAGGTTCATGATGTGACCCTCGCTTGGGCTTCGATGACAGATTTCAGTTGTCGGATCTCGCCCTCGCGCTGGATGGCTAGCTCCTGCGCAGTGTCGCGTTCCGCTCGCAGCCTCAAAACATCGCCTTGCGCCGTCTCCAGTTGGACGGACAGGCTAGTGTTCTCGCGTTCGAGATTGCTTTCGCGGACCGCTGCTGCCCGCAATTCTGCCTCAGCCTCGACGACGCGGGTCCGCAACTCGTTGAGCATGAGCTGCATGCGCTCGATTTCTTCACGCAGTGCGCCGGTTGTGCCGGTGAACGCCGTGGCAATCGAAGCTATGACAGCGGCCTCGCCGGTCGCCTCGTCCTTGGCTGCGCTGGCGTTAATGGCTTTGCGGGAAGGGCGCTGGATGATGGCGGTCAGCACGCCGCCGAGGCCCAAGGCTCCGGCGAGCGTGATCAAGCCCTCCCACGACATGAAGTTACTCAGCTCGCCTGCGGACATGCGGGCTCCTTACGTGACGCATAAAAAAGCCCGCCGAAGCGGGTGAGGCTTTACGTGACCGGCGCGAGGTCAGGCGCAGGCGGCGAGGACGGGCTGGGCTGCAAAGTTACCACTCGCGCTTGAGCAGCCGTCAGGCCGCTCTCGAACGAGGTGACGATGCGTTGAAGCATCTGCTTGGTGCCTTCTGCAGCTTGGGTGCCGAGGGCGCGTGGCAGATCGTCCACGCTTGCCGCCACCGCTGCCTGAAGCAAAGCGAGGAGGGTTTGCGCCTCGTCGCTTTCCAGCAGGGTCACGGCGGCGACTGCCGAGGGCAGGCGAGCGGCCTTGGCGGCCTCGGCTGCGGCAAGCATGGCCGCCTCGGCGGCAGCCAGCTTTTCGGCATCAGTCAATTCGGCCTCGGCCATGATCAGTCCTCCTCGCGCGGATAGGTCGGGCGGGACGGACGGGTCGAGCCGTCCTTGGGCTTGCGGCTGACGCGGTAGATCAGGACGCCGACGGCTGCGAGCGCGACGACGAACAGGATGGTGCCAATCATAGCGACCTCTTGGGTTAGGTGGTTTCTTGGAACTCGACGGTTAGATAGACGAGGGCCGTCTCGCCCCCTTTGATGACCAAGCCCGCAAACACCGCAGTCTTGATCTGGCCGACCGTCAGCGTGGTGCTGAAGGTCGGGGTAAAGCTCGACGACGGGAAGCTGATCGAAGCGTCACCCGACACCCTTGACCAAGTGCAGGTCGCACCGGATGTCCCGCCGAGGCAGGTCACGATCACGTCATTGACATTGGTCGCAATCGATCCGGCACCGGTTCGCGTTTTGGTGACGACGCTGGGCGTAGCCTTGGCCCAGAACAGCGGGACAGGCGTTGGGCCATACATGCCGTTCTGATCCTGCCAGAAGCCCGCGTTCGCCTTGGTCATAGCCGACAGGGCGATGTTGGACGGGCCTGCCCAGTGGATCAGGTTGTCAGGCCCGAACGGCGGGCCATTGGCGATGACACGACGGGTTGAGCCCCACACGCCCTGCTGGGTTTGTGTGACCGTATCGATGGTCGTGTTGTCACCGAGGAACACCTGCTCGGCACCCAAGGCGATCCCGCTGCCATAGGTGGAAGAGAAGACGCCGAGGACGGCGGGCTTGCCGCCACTGGCCGCCGCTTTGACATACCAGCTGGCGATGTTCTGCTGGTTCTCCAGATCGATGATAGCCAGCGACTGCTCTGTGACGGTTGCTTGCAATTGGGGCAAAGCGATCCCAGCTGCCACTTCTTGCGCTGTAGCAGGCCTGATGGCGCACCGGTCCCAAACCAAGATTTTCGGGTCAGACAGACCCCAACCACCAGCCCAAGATGTCATGGCGTGAAGGACCATGTTGCCGTCACCGACATTGTTGATCCTGACAAGCTTCCGAAAGCTGCGGGACGGGTGTGTTGTGGTATGTCCTATGTAGCCGTTTACATCCGCCTCCAGCCCAAACTGGAAATGAACTCCATCGCCGCCACCGGTGCAGTATGCGTAAATGCCTGCGCCGCGAAGCCCGCCCGCTAGGAGCCGAACGTCAGCCTCCAAAACGTAATATGAGGCGGCGACGTTGGAGAGACCTGGATTCTGACTTGCCGTTTGAGCAATGCCGCAATCTTCGCGGACGCCGCCCAAGTTGTCGTGCTGTTGAAATGCCCACGACGAAAACCTGCCCGGCACCCGCTGTTGATCTCTTGTCGATCCCCAACCTTCCCATGCGGGAGGGACATTGCTTGGGGTGCCGCTGGGATAGTGGGCGAAGTTCGGGTTCAGGTTGAGCGAGCCAGTACTAGACGCCGACAGTTGACTGATCGCCTGCGCCGTAGCCATGCGATCATTTGCCTGCGCATTCTCCAGATCGATGATGTCCGCTTCGGTCTGGGCTGTGCGAGCAAGGACACCGGATATGGCCAAGGCGTTGGCCGTGTCGCCATCGATGCGAGCCTGATTGACTGCAGCCACGCGAGCCGCAAGGTTGGCCGACCCGCCTCGGGCTGCCACCACTTCGGCCTCGACCGCGTCCAGATCAGTGCGGGCTTCTGCCAGCAGTCCGGACACGTCAAAGATATCACCAAAGGCCGTCGTGATCTGGCTCTGCAGGTTGGTGATGGTCGGGGCGGTAGGAATGACGTTACCCGACGTCAGGTCGCCTGCCACATTCCCGCACTTGATGCTCGGGTCGCTCGTTGCCCCATTCTTGGCGACGTACTGCAACGACAGGCAATAGGACTGTCCGGGCGTCAGCCCAGCTATCTCGTATCGCCCATCGGCACTGGGCGCGCCCTCATAGCCACGGGTCCACGGTCCTGATGCCGACGGGCCATGCTTGATGATGACCCCGACGATATCAGCCGTTTCAATCGGGACGGTGATGGTGAAGATCGGTTGCGAAATGCCGCCACTGGTCGGAGGCTTCGGAGCGACCGTCCAGTCAGCCGAAGCAGGCGGCGGCACATAGCGAGGGTCGACAGCCGACAGTGCAGGCGAGGGCGCAGGCTGGGCGGCCTGACCCAATGCCCATGCGTGCTTCGCATCGCTCTCAGAACGGCATTCCAGCGTCACAGAGGCGGACTGATGGTTCACCGTGGTACGGCGGACAATCACCTTCTGATCGGCAAGCGCCAGTTCCGGCACATCGATCTTGATGCATTCGCCTGCATGGACGTGCATCAGATGGGCCTTCGACGGGAGCGTGACCGTCAGACCTTCGCGCAGGTTGGCCAAGGTATAGGCGGCCAGTTGGCCCGCCTGCCGAGCATCGCGGACGTGCGTGAACTCGATTTCGACCGTGCGCGGTTCGCCGCGATCCTCGTCGCGATAGACGGACGAGGTGACTTCGCCGGCCGGAACGTATTCCCAGTTATTGGCCTCGGACCGATAGCGCGGAACAATGGTGTTCTTGCGCTCGCGGCGAGGCGTCAGAGGACGCACCTCCGCCTGTCCGATCAGGTCGTCGCGGGTATAGGTATAGGTGGCCACGCGTGGCGCGTTGACCATCACGCTGAGTTGCGCGCCGCGGCTGATGGGCTCGCCGCCGCCTGCTTGCAGCATGGCCAGCCATGTCTGGAACTTGCCGTCGCCTGTTGACCACTCGCCAGAGATCGTCCAGCCGTTGGCCTCGGCAATGTTCATGGCTTCCACGAATGCGGGAATATCGATAGCCGCATCTGGCGCGCCAATGCCCGCAATGCGCTTGGTGCGATCGATGGTGCCGTCCGCGTTCAGCTTGAAGTGGCCGCGCGCCCACGCCAACGCGTGGACATAAGGGCTCTCGGACCATTCCCATGTGCGCCAGTCATCGCGACGCTGCGGGCCGCTGCCGCCCGGATAGGTGCTGTCCTTGCGCGGATCCCACAGCTTCATCCAGCGGCCGACCCAACGGGGATCAGGCACACCATTGGTGAAGATGTTCCGGTCTTCCGGGTTCTTGGCCAGCACCATCGTCCAGAAGGCGAACGACACCTGTGGCGCGGCATGTTGGGTGCCCCAGCCGGTTAAGCCGGGACTGCCGTATTTCAGACCGGTAGGGGGCAGTAGAGCCGCATCGGTTGGCAGGCCAAGCGTTGTCTTCTGCCACATGTCCGCTTGGTAGAAGCCGGTCGCTTCGTTCTGCGGGCCTGTGAAGGCGACGACACTGTTGTCCGCGCGGAACTGGGTGATGGCATCAATCGGGCCAAGCGACAGCGCCACGCCCAGCGACATCGCCACCTTGTTGTAGCCCCACGTCGCCTGAAAGACCTTGTTGCCGCCCAGCGCGGTGTAACCCATCGCGCCGCGCACCGGTGCTTTCGGGTCGGGCTTGAAATCAAGGGTCGAACCGCTGGATGGGGTGTTCGGGCGCATCAGGGCGGCAGCGGCAGCCGACAACCCAAACGCTGCGGTTGTGGCGACGATCTTACCAGCCAGGGCAATGGTCGCGCCTTCACCGAGCGCCGCCATGACGCCAACTTTTGTCAGGCCGACAGCGGTCGCCGTGACAGCCGACGACCAAGCAGCGGTCGCCCATGCGGCGGCAGCAGGAAGAAGCTGAGGCATCAGATAACCTTCCAAGCTGCGACGTAATCAGAGATCACAACCTCGCCACACACGCCGTCGAGGAAGCCAAGGGCATGGTCACGGTGCAAACGGATAGCCATGGCATCGCCGGTGCCGCCCAGTCCTGGGCCGCACAGCACATCACCCACCCGCGCTTGGGCAGGAGATTTCCAGCGATCATAGTGCTGGTCCATGAGTTCGGAGAGCGACTGCACGCCAAGACGCCTGAGAGCCCGGCGAGCGCCCACCTCGGTCGAATAGGCTCCGGCCTTGAGCAGGGGCGCCTTGTGGCCCAGTTGCTTCAGGTGAAACGCCACCATGCGGGCACAGTCGGTCGTACCGAGAACGAACGGCTTGCCGTTGAACCGGTCGAAGGTGGCACTTGTCGCGGCCACCCGCGCATTAAGTTCGATCATATCTGTTGCTGATCCACGTTCCCGCCGACGCCGCCACCGCCGCCGATAGATCCATTGCCGCCGCCGAATGAGCCGCCTGATCCCGAGGACGGGCCGTTGTAGCCCCAGAACAGCTTCTGTCCGGCGTTTGTGACGTGCTGGAATGCGCGGGCATTCGAGCCATAGAGATAGGTCCAGAAGGCATCGTTCCAGCGATGGCCCTCGTTATCGTCGAACAGCCGTTCCCAGATGGTGGCCAGTTCCAGTTCGAGCAGCGCGGAGTTCTGCGCGTGGTTGAAACCCGCATCGTCCAGTTCGCCCAGAAAACGCACGTCGGGCTCACCGATGATCTGCCCTGTCTGCCGATCGATGACAGCGGCATATATCGTGACGGGAGAGCCTTGGGCCGTTGGCGCGGTCAGCGCGGCCAGCGCGGCATTACCGGTCGGCAGCAACTGGACGGTCTGGCGCGGGGCTTCGGTGCCTTCGGCCTCGGTGAACTCGCCAAAGCCCGCGATCTTGCCAAAGTCGGGATCATCAGCCGTGAACGTCTCTGCGCCCCAAACCACGAAGCCTGATCCATCCACCAAACGGATGGTTTTGCTCGGCAGTTCGATCTTGAGCAGGTGGACCAGAAGCGGGTTGCGCGATTGGAGCGCAGCCAGCATGGCCGGTGACATCGCCATGCCATCGTCCTTTCAAACATGGTTCAAGGCCCCGAAGAACGAGGGCGGAGAGACCTGATTGTGGAGGTTAGTTGGTTGAGCGGTTGGCTTTGGATGCCGATCTCGCCTGCGCACTTATCTGGTTACGCTCGTGAGATGACCAGACCACGTGGCCCACACAGACTACGAAGAATATGAACGCCAACCCGAAGCCAGTCGACACAGACCACGGTCCAACTAGTCCGGTATGGTGTGCCGCAAATCCGGACAAGCTCAATAAGATGGAAGCCACGCCGTACGCCAAACATGACCCCTGATAACGATATCCTGCACGGATCAATCGCTGCCACTCACTCGGTTGTCGTGGCTGAATGGTCGACAGATGATAAATCGTGTCGGTGTAAATCCAGAACATGAACGAAGCGGCGATAGCAATCAGGGCACCAGCGAAGAAGGGGGCACCTTGAGGACCAGTCGCGACAAGAGCCGCTCCGGGCAATGCGGCGACGGCGGCCATTACTGCCTGAATGCGTTGGCCTTCGAGTGTTTTGTAATCAGTCGGCGTCACGGATTTTCCCCCGGAAACCATTGTCACTTGATTTGCCATCTGTCTACGCTCGCTCCTTGATGGTGAACCGGAACGGCAGGTACTTGGACCGGCTGACGTTCCACGATTGCTCGTTGCCTTGGATGAAGCCTTCGATCTTGGGCTCGAAGTCCAGAGCGGTCCCTGCGGCCGGCTGACGGCGCAGCATCGGTTCGATCTGCAACGTTGCTGTTCCGGAGCCGCTCACCGTCACGTCCGCAACGGCCACCTGATACAGAAACGACGTGCCGCCGATGACCATCGAGAAGAACTTGCCCTCTTTGATCACATCGCCCGGAATGAGCCCGCTGACGGGCAGGGAAGTCCCCGCCGATCCCGCCGAGGCCACAACCGGCGTTCCATAAGAGCGGGGCTTCACTCCCGGCTCGCGAAAGGCCATGCGCACCGTTTCCTTCATGCCCCTGACGAGGCGCGACAGGTACTTCATGCCATGCTCAGCGTACTCGACCGGATAGGTCTCCACATCGACGGCCCAGCGGTCGCCCATGCGGACAATGCGGCTGTCGGTGCCGCCAAGCACTGGAGCTTGATCGACAGCGAAACTGATGTAGCGCGGCACGGCCTCCTTGATTGGAGGGCAGGCGGGAAGTTCGATCATCATACAAGGCTCTGTCTGCGGCGCGACGAGGTTGCGCGCTGTTGATCCTGAACAGTAGCGACGCCCATGGTCGTGGTCTGGATCGCCACGTTT
>NZ_JSYD01000112.1:7098-50583 GCF_054824005.1 Brevundimonas sp. GN22
CGACCACCGGCTGGGCGCGAGCCACTTGGCCGGACTGCATGCGGCTCATGGCTTGGTTCACGTTGGGGATGATATTGCCCGTGAAAGGAGCCTGCAGGATTTCCGGCCCGCGTTCACCGACCAGATAGTTCTGGCCACGGACAACGCCCCCGCCAGTGGCGCGCTTGCCGCTGAGGAAGCTGAACGCGCTCTCCAACCAGCTACCACCGTCGTTACCGCCGCTCTTGGTCATCGCGCCGATGATCTGGGACAGAATGTCCTCAAAGCCATCCCAAGCCGCGTCCTTGAAACGCCGCCCAGCCTCTTCCCAGATGTTGTCCGACCGCAGAACCGACACGATGGTCTGGGCGCTGTTACGGGCTTCCTCGGCATGGTCGAGCGTGTCGTATTCGCTGCCAGCCATCGCTCGAGCTTCGGCCTCGGTCGCGGCCAGCTTTAGGCGTAGAATTTCGAGCGTGCGCTGCTCGATGAACAGGCGGCGCTCGGCATTCCTAATGCCGGTCTCGTCCCCCCACGCACGAGCCAGTTCGGCCTGATAGCCAAGTTGGTCCATGGTCCTATCAAGCTGGAGCTCTGCGGCTTTGCGCTGCTCTTCGGCGATGTCAGCGAAGATTTTCTCTAGCTTAGCCGCTGCATCGGCAGCCTTCTCGCGTGCCTCCGCCATGTCTTCTGCGGTGTTCAGATAGCCGATGTGTTCTTGGGCACGTTTTGCGGCGTCCTCGTACCCCGCGCTTTCGTATTGACCGGTGAGTTGGGCCAGCGTTTGACGGCGTTCCGCCGCCTTAATCGCCGCCTCGTCTCCTTTTGCGCGCGCGATATCGATGGCTAGCTGCAGGCCCATTTGATCCCTGAGGTCGGCTTGGCGCTCAGCCGCGGCTGCTTCAGCCTTGCCGGAACCGCGCTCGCCACGAGAACCCGCGCCTCCTGTCTGGAGGTCTGGCGTAAGGCCGAAATCTCCGGCGTTGGCAAGAGCGGCCGAGACAGCGGAATTTACCTCATTCTCGGCCTTTGCTGCTTCTGCATCGGCAGCTTTTTGAACCTTTGAAAGCTCAGCTAAGCGGGTGGTGACCCGGCGCTCAGCGGCCGCAATTCGGTTAGCGTTCGCGCCGTTTGCTTTCAGATTGTTGAGGTTTTGACGCTCAAGGGCGAGGTCTCGCTGGACCATAGCCTCGTCGCGAACCGGAGCAGGTGCGAAACTTGATACGCCCGCGCCGACCGCAATAGCTCCCGCTGCCACTGGAGCGGTGCGAGCCAGCGCCCCCGCCGTGGCTCCCGCCGCTGCACCGCCAGCAATACCAGCGCCTGCCGTTCCGCCGATAACAGCCATTGCAGCACGAGCGGCAATAGCAGCCTTGATGATGGCCTGAAGACCCTTGATGACGGTCATAATAGGCCCACCAGCCGCTACCAGGGCCAGCATAGCTAGGCCAGCGGCCTGCATCCCCGATGGCAGATCATTAAAGGCGGTGAGCGCCTTGGTCGCCCACTCCAGCACTTTCGCTGCGACAGGCAAGAACTGCTGACCGAAGTCTTCGGCCGCCTTGGTGAATTCTGCCCTCACACGCTTCTCTTTTTCGGCAAGGGTGTCAGCTTCGCGTGCCACTTGTCCGTTCATCTCCGCCGTTTGGCGCAAGATGATATTGGCACGGGCAATCACCTTGGCGGCCTCAGAGGCATCCTTGGTTTTGCCTTTGAAGCCTAGACGCGCCAGTTCAGCAGAAACGGCTGTTTCGTTAAGCACCACGCCAAAGCGCTTGAGCGGCTCGGTTTCCCCCGTGATGCCGGAGATCACTGCCCTAAAGGCCTCGGCGTCCGACACGTCTTTAAATGCCGCCATATCCAGCGAGCGGCGTTGGAGCTGGTCGACGATCCCCAGGGAGGTTTGAGCGTCCACCCCAAGGGCGGACACGACCGAACGAAGCTGCGTGAAGTTGTCTTTAATGTCGGTTTCGAGCCGGCCGAACTGTTCGGAGATGGTAGCGGTCGCTTTTGCGGCCTCGGCTGGCATGTCGCGGAATGTCTGTTCGAACGCTCCGCTAACAGCTTCCGCACGCTTCGCAGCATTGTACGACATTGCGGTGATTGCACCGAGGGCCACCGTGGCGGCCACCTGTGCGGGTCTGGCAAAGTTACCGACTTCCCGCCCAAGGCTAGCCAAATTCTTATCCAACTGACGCTGACGCCGCTCGATAGCGTTGGCAGTGCTGTCGAATTTCCCTTGCGCACGGTCCAGCTGCTTTGAGAGCTTGCTGATGTCGGCGCTCATGGTCAGCACGAGGCTTTCGAGGTCTCTGGCCATAACGCCTCCGCAAAGAAAAAGGCCCGCCGAAGCGAGCCTGTGTGTGGTGACAATTGTCCGGATTACCCGGCGGATTGCGCCAATCGATGGGCCCAATCCTCTTCCGCCCGCGTTCGCTCTTGTCGGCAAAGACGCGGCGTGAGCGCGCTATACGCATCACACCATTCAGCGAAAGCGATGACCCCGTGTCGGCCGTCTATCCGGACGTTAGCTAGATTGGCGAGCTGAGTGTCGGAAAATCCAGTCCAGTTGATCTGGCTTAGGTCGCTCTCCGCCCAACTCAATGTGACTACAGGTGCCGAAGTCTCGTTTCCGTACTCATCAACGAGTGAGACGCGGACAGACACGGGATGCAGGTGAGCGTTACCGCGGGTCGGAAGCACCTCCTTCGCCGCTGCTGTGAACGCCAAACGCGAACCATCCACGAAGATAGGATCTTGGGGCTGGGACGCTCCGCACCCCGCAACGAAAGCTACTGCGCAGCAGGCAAGGAATTTTCTCATGATCACCTCCGCCAGGAAGCGTATCATGAATACTTGGCCATAAGGGCGTCGTGATCGTCTTCTGAGAGGCTTAAGGCCTGAGTAGGTTCTGGACTGTTGGCTTTAGCCCAGCCGTCGACGGCTGCTCCGAACTCCCATAGCGACAGGTCGTCGACCTCGCGGGGCGTGAAGCCCATTATTGCTCCCGTGCCGTAGAGGGGCGCGAACCTGATTTTGTGGCGCGGGAGCGGGTCTTGGACTTCGCCCCCGCGCTCGGCTTTTCCAACTGTTCATCGTCCACACCGATAACGGCAGATGCGACAATCGCCTGAGCAATCGTCACGTGTGGAAAGATCGGCGTGTCGTCGAAATGCCCCATGATGACCTGTGTCGCCTCGTGGCTGTTCAAGCCGCCGCCGATCAGGCCTTGCAGGATAGCTTCCCGCACATCGTCCAGCCTCCACGTTCCGGCTGAATACCGCTGGATCAGCTCCATCGGACCGCAGTCGGTCTTTTCCTGCAAAGCGCGCAGGCGGGCGATGGGAAGGCGGAACAACCGCTCTTCCCCGCCGAAGGGCAACGTGACTTCAGCAGCGCGGCTCATTAAGCGCCGCCGACGTTAGCGCCGAAGGTTGCCTGGACTTCGCCGTCGGACGAAAGCGTCATAGTCGAGGAAACCTTCTCGCCTACGTTGCCGGTCAGGTCGAACTGGGTCAGGTGGAAGGCACCTTCATAGGTGATGACATTTGCGGGGAGATCATCGTCAAGGATGACTTGGCAGTTGCGAGCATCCGGCGACTTCCACCAATCCCACAGGATCTTGTTGTCAGTCTTGTGGTTCATGCCACCGCCGGTGACATCGACGGACAGCGTTTGCTTCTCGCGCGCCAGCCAAGCAATTTGGTCCGGATCGTCGCAGTCAGGGACCGTCTGATCATTCGTCTGGGCGTTGAAGGTAATGCCGCGCTCAGCGTTGATCGTGCAGAGCTTGGTAAAAACTTCGGGCGTGGCACCATCGCCAACCTTGACCACGAGCTTGACCCCGCGGGTATGTTTCACAGCAGCCATAAGGCGGCTCCTTTTCTTCGGGCATGAAAAAGCCGCCCTGAGGCGGCGGGGTCTGGCTAGGCGGTTGCCGTAGTCCAGTAGGTGAACCTGACGACGCTATGGGCTGTCAGGCGATCTGGGTCGGTCATGTGCTGGGTGTCGTCGTAAATCCAGTCGTCGCAGACATGACCTTCAAGGGTGAGTTGGCGGGTGAGGGCGTCTCGAACCGCTCCAGCAATCAACTTGGCCTTCGCGCGGCTTTGGCTCGGCGTTCCATCGCGGGCGTACACGTGGACCGTTACTGCGATCTCGGACGACGAAGCGCATTCGGTGTCGTCGCCAATGATCTGGTCGTCTCCGATCAGGATGTGCGGAAACGGCGCGTCCAGCGGGGGCGACATGTCGTAGATGCGCACCGCACTCGGCGAAAAACCCCCAACAACGGCTCCTGAGGCCCGCAGAGCAGCTTCGATGGCGATCTGGATGGCAAGGCTGGGATCGGTCATGTGGCCTTCTTCCTCACAGCCTTCTTGGCAGCAGTACTGACGCGGCGACGGATCTGACGCTTCCGTTGGCGATAACTGGGCCAGAAGAATGGTTGGGCGGGCTGCTCACTGGTGCCAAACTCCACGCCGCGCGCGTAATCGTATTCGCCTCGGGAGCCGCCCGTGATCTTCACCTTGGCGAAATCAACATCCTTGACGCCTTTACGAACTTTCTTCGTGGTGGTTGGGCCGCCAGCCTTGATCTTCAGGCTCAACGGCTTGTCGCCAGGTGCCACTTTAATACTGTCTCGGAGTGCGCCTGTACGTTTAGGCACGCGGCGCCGGATCAGCTCAGCAAGATCATTGGCTTCCTTTTCCAGCTGAGCCTTCACCGCCTTCTCGGCCTCAGCAGGCAGCGCGCGCAGCTTGCGCTTTAACCGGTCACGATTGGAGAACGCCATCAGCCTGTCGCGCCGCCTGCTACTGCGAGGACGTTGCGATACCCCGCGTCTCGCGCCGGGCTAGCAGCCGTTACGTTGAACTCTTCACCCGTCCTGACATTCACCATGCGCATGGCGGGATTGACGGTACGAGCCTGCGCGCTGTCTCGGATAGTCACGCTCACCGGCTGTCGACGCTCAAGTCGATGGGCAAGCGCTGCTTCCGATCCTCGCAAATATTCGATTTCCGCCCAGACCGTGAAGCCCGGTGCAAATGGGCCGAGCGGATCTCCATTGGCGTCGGGGGTGCGTGCGTCGAAGCGCACCCTGTCCCGCAGGGCTCCGCTACCGACCGCCATCAGCCCTTGGCCTTCTCGATGTCAGATTTGCTCGGCGGCGAAATCTCTTCCGCATCGCCATCGGCCACCAGCTGGGTACCCCAGTCGCGCTTGATGGTGAGTTCCATCCCCGTCTTGTAGGCGATTGTGATCCCGCGCTGTTCGGGCGGGGTCCAGTTGCGATCTTTCAAAAAACGAACGCGCATGATGGGCTCCTAAATACGGATGATGCGGTAGGGAGCCAGAAGGGCCGATACCGTCGGAGAAACGGCGACCGACTGGCCGGTGACGACGGTTTCGCGGGTGTTGAATAGATCGCTCGTCATCAGCATTGCCGCCGCCTTGAACGCGGGCTCAGCCCCCTGAGGAACAAGCTGACGATTGCAGTGGTTGAGGCACGACAGCACCGCAGCATCGGCGTATGTCTCGACAAGGGCGTCCTCATCGGCGTGATCGATGCGAAGGTGCTGCTTGGCTTCGGCCAGTGTCAGGAGCGGGCCGGTCGTCAGAACGACTACGTTCAGCATCAGCGATCTGCCTTGTTCTTAGGCTTCGGTTCAGACTTATTCTTCGGCGGCGTTTCGGCTTTTGCTTTCGGCTCTTCAAGCACGCCGCGCTCGACCAGATGGGCGACAGTGCGCGGATCGGCCTCGTAGGTTTCGCCTTCGTGGTAGAGGCGGTCGAACAGTACCTGACGGGCTACGCGGTATTTCTGGGTCATGGGAGCCTCCTTGCGAGGGGGCCGACAGCGGCCACCACGAAAAGAGGCCCGGCGAGTTTCCCCGCCGAGCCGTTTTCAGGATCAGGTCACGCGACCGAAATCGCCATACACGAACGCTTCCGGACGGTAGACCGCCAGCGCCAGACGCTCTTCCGCCAGAATGGTGACGAGGTTCTTGGTGAAGTCGTCGTTGACGTAGCCGGTCTCGACGCGAGCGTCCCAACGGTCGAACACCTGAGCGCCCAGCTTGAAGGCACCGGTCAGGAACTTATCAACGGCGATGGCCTGCGTGGTCACGACTGGCAGCGACCACAGGGTCGGTGCGGCGGTGCCTTGCGGGTTGCCGATGATGTAGCGGCCTTCGCTGTCCTTCAGGGTTTCGATGAATGCCCAATCAATCGGGTTCATCACGTGGCCGGTTGCAGGGAACTCGGCCAAGGCAGCTTGCAGCATGGCAAGGCGCATCTGGTCGATGCTGGTCGCACCCGTCAGGGTGATAGGCGCGGCGTAGGCACTGGCCTGCGGGATGATGCCGTGCAAGTTCTGGCCGGTGCCCGAACCGTTCAGCAGTTGCTGCTCTTCGGCATACGCCAGACCGTACAACAGGCGCTGATCGATGGTCGATTGCAGCTGCGACACGTCGCTCAGGATTTGGCGCGATGCCTTCATCCAGTGGGCGATGACCTTGGCCGAAGTCGTGACCAGATCGAATTGCAGGTCCGACTCCGGCTTGGCGGCACCTTCAGCCACAGGCGCGGCGTTGTTGTTGAAGCCCGTCTCCTTGACGTACTCCAGCGACGAGCCGTCCATGCGGCCTTGCGAGAGCAGATCACGAACCGTCAGGCGACGCTGGGGCAGGGGCATGATGCCCGGCAGGCGGGTGGCCTGCACAGCGTCACCCACCGAGCCTGCGGCAGCGGTCGTGGAAGAGGTCAGAGTAGCCTTGACCTGCATGTCGCCGCGCTGGGCGGTCTTGGAGAAGCCGGTGGCCTCGAACGACTTGAAGCCTTCGCTTTCAACGAATTGCTGGCCAATCGACTTGGCGGCATCATCGGCGTCACTGCCGCCGCGAGCCATCTTCTGCTCCAGATCATCCAGACGGGCCTTGGCCTCGTTCATGGCGGTCAGGGCGTTGTCGATAGTCTCTTTCTGAGAAGAGGTGGCATCGATGCCCTTCTGGGCCTCGGCTACGGCCTTTTCAGCCATGCCTTTGACTTCATCGAACTTCTTTTCGAAGTCGCCTTTGATCTCGGCGGCTAGGTCGGCAGCCGACTTTTGGCCGCGCTCGTCTTCAGGGGCGTAGGCGATCTGAAGACCGCGAAGCATGTGGGGGGCGCTGGCAGCTTGGAAAGCCATGGCGCGGACAGCAGCAAGTGCCACCGTCTGGGAGTGACGTTGGGTCATTGAGGTCTCTCGTTGTCTGATTGTGCCCTGATGGGCGAGGGGTTAGCCGCGCAGCGCGGTTAGGAACGCCAGCGCGTCATCTGCCTTCGCCTCGGGTTCCCCCCGAAGGTGCGGCTTGCACGCTGAGGCCATGGCAGCCGCAGCGGATTTCGAGAAACCTACTTCCCGCAGGTGATCCTCGAATTGTCGGACCGTTGGCTTTTCGCCGCCGGAAACGATGGATTTAACGGTGTCGATGCGGGCCGCTTGGCCAAGCGCACCGAACGTGACGGGGCTCACCTCGCGCAGATCCAGCTTTTTCAAGATCGTAACGCCCCGTTGCTGGGGGTGCGGCGAGGACTCAAGCTCGCGATACCCGATTGAAAGCTCGTCAAGAATGCCCTCCTTGATCAGGGCATAGGCTTCGGCCGCTTTGGCAACACTGTCCTTCAGAAGGCGACCCACGACACGCAGGCCCTTCTCGTCCTCTACCAGCTCATCCCAAATGCCGATGGGCTGATCGCGGTCGTGCTGCCAAAGCATCTTCAGGCCGCGATTGGACTTCTTGAGGCTGGCGATGGACTGCTTGAAAGCGCCTGGCGCTACCATGTCGCCGTAGCTGTCGATGACGTTGAAGGTCGAGGCGTAGCCTTCGATCACTCCGTCTTCACCGACAGCTTTGATGTCGAGGCTGATGCCGCTATTTTTCGTGCGCAAAGTCATTCGCCGCCTCCTGCGACAAGGGCTGGCGGGTTTGCCATGTTGATGGGGATGTTCTGGGCCTGCATGCGCGGCACGTCGCCGCCCGTTACAGGCGGCAGGTTTTCCAAGGCGCGAACCTCGTTGATGGTCATGGCCCCGATCTGGGTCATCTTCTGGTAGAACTCGGAGCGGCCCTTGCTGTCGGCCCTCAGCAGCCCTTCAAGGTTGAACTCCACCACAATGCCTGCCGCGCGATCCGCAGGGGTTAGCAGCTGTTTCATGATGGCTTGCTCAATCCGTTTGAGGCGGCGGCGAAGCGTGAACTTCTGGAAGCGCAACGTCTGCTCTTCCAACCCAGTGCCCCAGCTGGTCGATTTGTCGGTGTGCCCGATCATGTGGGGCGGCACCTCGAAGAAGCGGCAGATTTCCTCGACGCTGAATGCTCGGCTCTCCAACATCTGAGCATCTTCCGGCGTGAGCGAAACTTGGTGCGGTGTAAGCCCGCCCTCAATCAACATCGGTCGACCGGCGTTCATCGCGCCTTGGTGCTTCTCCTGTAGGGCTTTCTCAACAGCGTCCCGCTGGTCGGCGGTAAGCGTTTTCTCGTTTGGCACTGTCAGGATCAGCGAGGGACGCACGCCGTTGGCAAAGGTCGTCTGGGCAGCATTGTCCACGGCCAGTGACAGTCCGAACACCTGACGACCGTAGCTCAACGTCGATAGACCCCCGAGCGGTGAACCGCCGAAGCCGCGTACGTGGAAGACATTCTCCTGCGGTTCGTCGTAGGACTTGCCGTTTTCGGTCCACCGATAGCGCAAAGACCCATTTGTCTGGCGGGTTACTGTTGGGTTTACGATGGGGTGCAAGGCCACTAGACGCCCTGCGTTGCGCTCGATGCGAGCGTGAAGATTGCCGCGCACCTCCAAGGCAACCTGGCCGCCTTCCCAAAAGTCTAGGGCCGTCTGGTCATAGTTGGGACTGTCGTGCAGCACCCGATACAAATGGTGATCCTTGGCCACAACACGGTTGCCCGCGCCGTCAGTGCGATAGACCATCAGCGGCAGAGACCCGATTGTCCCGGCCAGCAGGTTGATGCACGCCCACGCGGCGGACAGGCCCAGTACGCTGGTCTCGTTGACCGCGACACCGGCGTTGGTCGGCCCCAGCCAACCGTCTGGAGGGGTCGTGTCGAGCCTCACAACGGTGTCGGCGGCCTTAAGTCCAAGCGCGCGGAAGGCCTTGGAGATCAAACCGCCACCCCAAGGCTGTTGAGGTAGTCGTTCCATCCATCACCTTTCGCTTCCGGGTTCCGGCTCATGAGCATGGCCGCATTGAACAGGGCCACCAGCGGGTCGATCTTCGCTCTGCCGGCCGTCTGTTTCGTGATCAGGACAGCGCCGCCGCGGGTCTCGGTCTTGGCATTGCCGACGCACCACGCCATCAGGCGCGAGCCGCTGTGAACGAACGTTCGGTTCTTCAGCTTGATCTCTAGGCCCCACGAGGCCGGTGAAAGCGCTGCGCCCTGACGGATCGAGGTGAGGATTTCGCCCTCAATGCCTCTGTCAGCCAGTTCGTCGATCAGGGCGGCTACGCCCCATGGGTCGAGTCCAACGCCACAACTCTCCGGAAGGAGACCAGCGACCTGTAGATCTTGCACAATGTCCGCGGCCTCTTGGATGGGGGCCACCGGATCATCCGTGATGGTCAGATCGCCGTCCTTGGCGAACTCGCGCAGTTGAGTGGCAATGTCCTTGCGGCGGGCCAGCACATCGTCGTGCGCCCAAGCCTTGCACCAACCCAGCCATTGTTTCGTGTCCCGGCACCGGCCGATGACAGCCAGCCCCATTAGGTCATCCAGTCCGCCGCCGTCGATCCCGACCACAACCACGCCGCAGCGGCGCTTGATCTCGTCGAGCGTGACGCTCTCACATCCCGCGGCTTCCCAGTAATCGGCACCGGCCCAACGGTTGTTCGCCAACTTCAGGCCGATTTCGACGTTCAGGTGCTTGGCGAGAAAGACCTGCTTTTCGCCGCCCTGCGCGTCGAGAACCTTGATCAGTTCGTCCTGCAACCACTCCTTGGATACAGACCGGCCCAGATTTGGGTTGGTTATGTAGAAGTTCGCCGGATCCAGATAGGCCTCAGCGGCCAGCATCTCCTCGGGGAACTCGTACAGGACCGGCAGGCTCTTCGGATCGACAATCTCGCCGTCTCGAACCTGACGGAAGTAGTTCAGCTTGGCGCGGAACACACCAGCAGGCTCTTCGTCTGCCTGCGTTGACAGGTAGATAACGAAGCCTTCCGGCCTCGACACAAGACCACCCGTTGCCTCGCGCAGCATGGCGTCGGCCTTGGGCTTCTTGCCGAACACCCAAAGCTCGTCGACCAGAACGAACGCGGCCTTCTTGCCCGAGACGGTATCGTTGTCCGCTGCCACCACCTTCAAGACCGCTCGGGTCAGGCGATGGGTGATGGTGCGGTAATGGTCCTGAACATGTAACAGGGCGTCCAGATCGGGATCGGCTTTCACCATGTCCCGCGCTGGGGCGAATGCGTTGTTGGCCACCTCGATAGTCGGGGCAAGGATCAGCAGCTCGGCAGAGTGTCGCCAGTTGCGGATCAGGGCTGTGACCATGATGCCCGCCGCGATGGTCGACTTGCTGTTCTTCTTGGAGATCAACAGGAAGAACTCGCGGATCAGGCGGCGACCTTCTTGGGCGTCGTAGGCACCGAAGATGGCCGCGACGAAATCGAACACCCATTGCTCGCACGCCTCACCGAAGGTCGGCTGGCCGGGGGCGTCGACGATCTTGAGCGATTTGAAGACGTCCAGAGCCTCGCGGGCTTCGTCGGCAAACAGCGGCGCGGGTATGAGGGATCGCTTGGCGACGATGCGTTCGCGCCAATCAGGACAAGCTGTACTCCAGATCATTGAAGCGGTCGGTTAGGGGGAGGCGGCGGGGCAAATCGACCGCCAATGCTCTCAGCAGCTTGCTGGCGTTCTGCCTTCTTTCCACCAGCCGCGGCAGCAGTGCTTTCGCTAAAGGTCTTCGCTGCCGTCGCCAGCGCCTTCAAAACGTCCGAACGGGTCTTGAGCGACACCGCAGCCTTCACAGCTTGCACGGCCTTCTCCTCTTGTCCGTCCAGAGCCGTTTCGATCAGGGCTTCCAACTCGCCAAGGCGGCACGTTGTGGCATCCAGCTCGTCGAGCATGCGCACAGCCAGGGCGCGACCTCTGTCGACAATGGCTTCAGGTTTGGTGTTTTCCGGCGTCAGAACAGTGCCTTCGTACACCTTGGCTTGCGGCTCTGCGGAGAGCAGTTCGCGGTGCGAACCGGTGCGCACTTCCTTGCGAACCCAGCAGTCCTTTTTCGCGCGCTTACGGATTGCCGTGTCGCTGATGTTATGCCAGCTTGCGATTTCCCGTATCGACTGGGTTCCAGCCTCGTAATCACGGCGGATATCTTCCCAATCGACGGTCGATTTTTGATCAGCCACCGATGGTCCTCCGTCTCGGTTCGCACTCCAACTTCCCCAGCAGGAAAATAATCTCTCGGTGAGGGGGTCGCGGGTCTGGGCGTGAAAGGGTTTCTGAGCTTTCGATAGCCCCCCCGGTCAGGTTCAGCTCCAATCGCCAACCTGATACCGGCTGGCCTGCTCTTGCTTCTGCTTGTGGCTGTCGTGGCACGGTGCCTTACACAGCACTTGTAGGTTGCTCTCCAACCAGAACAGGCGCTCGTCGCCGCGGTGCGCTTGGATGTGGTCGATGACAGGGCTGTCGTCTGCAGGGTACTTGCCGCCGCACACTCGCTTGCAGGATCGGCAGGTGTAGGCGTCCCTGAGTAGGATGGCCTGTCTCAGCTTCTGCCATCGGCTGGTCTTGTACCAGTGACGCCATGGAACCGTGTCGCGGGTCTGTCTGGCCTGCTGCGGGGCTTGGCCTATGCGAGAAGGCATTGAGGCTAGGCGGCTGGGGAGCGAGGTCAGACGCGGGGCCATCACTTAAACCTAACACGAAAGAAGTTTGTTGTAGGCGATCACAAATTGATGGAGCGTTGGTATTTAATGCCAGCGGCAATGTGTGAAGCGAAAACCATGACCATCAGGAACCCCGATAATCACCTACGTGAGTGGCGTGTGGAAGATATCATCACCCTCAGGACCATGATCCAACAAGGTCATTCGCCAAGCGCGGTTGCGGTCAAGCTTGGCCGCACCAGAGCCGCGGTTGTTACGAGGGCATCACGTTGCGGCTTCAAGTTCAAATAATTGGGGAGTTTAAAAAAAGACGCAAAGCGGGCACACGCCCTCATCAGGGTACCAAATGGTACCGGGATCGGCGTGAGGCCGGAGCCTCTACGTATTTCATCCGCCGGTCGTCCCGCACGCGTCAGCGTGAATTGCCCTAATTCTGCAGCTGATTTGGGCAAGTTTCAACGCTTATCTCACGCGGCCTGATCCCAGTCCCCATCGGCCTTGAGCGCCGCCATGATGGTGGCGACGGCCTGTTCACCCATCGACTGCAGGTCGCCCAGCTTGGCCTTTAGCTTCTCCGTCTCCGCTTTGGCCTCCTTGGCATCGCGGGTGTGGTCATAGCGCCCCTCGGCCTCCTTGCGAGCAAACCGCGCCACCTCGGCATGCGGGACGGGAGCAGGGGCACCGTTCTGCCCGAACACCACCGCCTTGACCCCATCGATCCGGCGCACCTCCCAAAAGCTCCGACCTGGGCGCAGCTGGAAAAAGACATACCCCACGAGGATCGGCCTGTTCACCTTGCGACGGGCAGCACCGCGTCCGTGATAGCGCGTCTCCTGCGGGTAATAGGCCGGAATGCGCAGCGCATCGAACCCTGCTTTGGCGCGGGCTTCGCACTTCGGATTGACCCGACCGATATACCACCGCGTCTCAGCATCTGGCCCGACCCGCGCAAGATCGGCTGCGGTGACCACAAAGTCGTGGCGTGTGACATCGTTCATGCCGCCACCTTCGCCATGTCCCGACGCCACAGCTGCCCGTCGTGGGCCACCCAGAAGGTCTTTCCGGCGTGAACCACCGCGCGGGGAAATCCTCCTTCGGCCAAGCACGCGGCCACCAGCTTCTTGTCATCACCCAGCTTGAGCGGGGCACCGAGGCTTTCCGCCACCAGTCCTAGACGCACCAACCGGTTCTTCACCGCATCCTCGCCACGCCCCAAGGCAGCGGCCAGCTTCTTCACCGACAGCCGGTCACGGTGCTGGCGCAGGTACTCGTCTTCAAAGGCCATCCATTTCGCCATCACGCGGCCTCCTCGTTTTGAACCACCGACGCGACGATCACGCCTTGTTCGATCAGTTTGGCTCGCATCTCCGCGCTCATGTGGCTTCCGGCCTCCATCGGGGCGCTGGGCGGGCGGCTCAGGGTTCGACGGGCTTTCATCGCCATCGCGGTCGGAGTGCTGTCCAAGGCCTGCTTGATCTCGCTGACCATGGCTTTCACCTGTTCGGGGCTGTGCTTCACCAGCGGCTTTGGCGCGGCCTCTTCGGGCTTCGCCACCGACTGGATCGCCGTCTTGGCGCGGTGCCATGCGCGGCTGAACTTGCTCACGACCGTTGTTTCACGCGCCAGTGCGGCCAGCTTGCCCGGTTTGGGTGCCCACTCGGCATCCGGCAGGGCCACATAGGCCTTCATGCCCGCTTCGATCGATGCGGCCGTCAGGCCCTTGAGGGCTTCGAAGTAGTCGGCCCAAAACATCGTCCACTCGGCATCGGTGCGCTTCGTCCGCAGGTCACCGAACGTCTGCTCGCGGCTGCGGATGATCCCGACGATCTCTTGCGGGGTTGCGGGCTTCAACGCCTCGTGCCGCAGGGCAGGGAGCAGCATGGCCGCTTGCCCGCGCAGGATCTCGCTGCCCGCAATGGCCTTGATCGCCACCACGTCAGAAGTCTCCTCGAGCAGCCACGAGCGCAGCGGCCCCTCCAGCGCCGGTAAACGAACGCTCTCGATTTGAACGGTTGGCGAGTTGTTTGTCGTCGGCTGCATGTCTGGCCTCCGGAATGATCAAGGCTTTGCGGTTGTCCGCGATGCTCTGGGCAATGGCGGCGTCGAAGAACTTCCATGTCGAAATCGGGGTGCCCATGCGCTGGGCCAGCGAGGTGACCACCGGCAGCACGTCATTGGACCAGCTCGCACCGGCCCGCTTCCAAGCGGCCAGTCGGCCCAGCGTCGTCACCAGTCCGGGCTGTCGGCTCACGTCCAGTCGAACCGTGCCTGCCGCCTTCACCAGCGCCTGTGCCCAGTCGAGGGCCTGACCGCGAGGCCAGTCGTCACCACCGGCGTCCACCACCGTGCCCTCGACACACACCACCGGTTCGCAATGGTTCGCATCGTTCGCAGTCGCGCACGCAGCAGCAGCAATTCCTTCTGACGTATCCTCTGACGGTTCAAACGTAGTGAGCCCGGACACTGTGTCCGGTGAGGGTGGACAGGGTGTCCGGTTGGTTTGGACAGATTGTCCGGTTGGTTGGACACGTTGTCCGGTTGCTGAACCACCACCGGACAGATTGGCCGCTTGCTGAAAAGCCAGCAGCACGATGGCGTCCGAGGTGCGCGATCCGTCACGGCGACGGCGCTCCTGACGGGCAATCACACCCTTGGCCTCAAAGGCCTCCAGAACGCGGCGCACAGTGCGGTCCGAACACGCTGCCTGCTGGGCAATGCTCTCCTGTCCGGGGAAGCATTCGCCATCCCCGTCGGCATAGTTGGCCAGCACCAACAAAACGGCCTTCTCGGTCGAGCTTTCGACCGGATACGACAAGGCCCAGCTGATCGCTTGAACGCTCATCGGCGCTTACCGCCGGCCAAAGCAGCGTGCAGGGCGGCGCGTTGTGCCTGGTCGATGTGCTTGGTCTGGCCGTGACGCGCACGGGCCGCCTCGCGCTGCTCTTGGAACGAGCGTTGGAAGTCGTCGTACGCCCGCGCCTCGATGCGGCGCGCGATCAAACCACCTAGCCATTGAAAGCCGTGGTGTGCCTTCTGGATCAGAAACCCGAACATCAGTTCAGCCTTTCTTTGCTCACGCCACTGCGCAGCACTGCCGCATGGGCGCGGTCCAGCATGGCTTCGGCATGGTTGGCGACCTCGACGGCCTTGTGGGCGCTCTCGGCCAGTTCGTCCTGCATGCGCGCCATGGCTTCGGCACTGCAGCCGGCCTTGCGGGCATCGTTCAGGGCGATCACCGCCTGCGAGATCGATCGCAGCGAGGCCGCAACGTCCTTCATCGCGGTGCTCATGCGCTCACCCCTTTCAGAACGTCGTTGATCTGTTCCTTGGCGGTCAGAGCGGCGTCACGGATGCGGCGGGCCTCGGCCTCGGTAATCCGGCCATCTTGGGTGGCGAGCCGAACCATGCCTTGCAGGGTCGCAGCGGCCTCTGTGGCTTCGCTCGCCTCAATCATCAGGTCTTCGACCAACGTATCTTCCGGCTCCGAAAACAGATCGATGATTTCGCGGCGCTCTGCGGCCGTCAGGGCCATTTCGGCCAGACGACCCAGCGGGATCGTCGTCTCGGGCTTGTCGGCGCTCTCATAGTGCGACCAGACGCCCGGACTGACACCTGCAGCCTTCGCCGCCTGCTCGTTCGAACCGATGCGAATGCGGATGCGCTTCGTCAGTGCCTTGATCACGGGGATGCTCATGTTCACCAAAGGTTCTGAGTTGATGTTTCGATGACGCTTCCCGAACCACCGCTTAGGCAGGTGGCATGAGAAACAACGTCATCTTCGTGGATTTCAGGAGCGGCTTGCGGTTGAGCCGACAGGCGTGGCTGGCGCATGGGTCAGGCCGCCTTCAGCTTTTCAGCGGCTGCGGCAGCGAGTACATCCAAGCTGGCGATGTTCGCTTTGGAGATGGCCGCCCAGCGTGTCGCGGGAATGCTGTCGCACCGCTTCCAAGCGTGAGCATTGTTGGGGTCTTCGCCGAGCGTCCGAGCAAGAGCAGTCGGTCCACCAGCGTCACGGATGATGTCGGAAAAGGTCCTCATGCAAACATCGTATGAAACTTACGATTTCGTGGCAAGAGAAAATCGTAAAGTTCTTACGGCCCGTGCATCGTATGAAACATACATGAGCACCACCGATGATCGTGATCCGGAAGTCGTTGCACGCGGCGAGCGCCTGCGTAAGGCCCGCTTAGCCGCAGGTTTCGACAGCGTGGCAGACGCTTGCCGTAAGCTGGGTTTCAACCAGAATAGCTATTATCTGCATGAAAATGGCCGCGGCACTTTCTCGTTCAAGATGGCTCAGCAACGGTATGCCCCAGCCTACAGGGTGAATGCCGAGTGGCTTTATAGCGGTGTTGGCAGTCAGGACGACAACGTTACGTCCGATACTGTCCCAGTCGTTGGCTACGTCGGAGCAGGGTCAGTCGCGACCCTGTTTGCTGAGGGGCAGGGACCTTTGGACTACGTTGAGCCGCCGCAGAACGCGACAGCTAGCACCGTTGGGTTGAAGGTGCAGGGTGTCAGCCTTGGACCGGTCTGGGACGAAGCTATCTTGTTCTACGACGATGTCCGCTCGCCCGTGACGCCTGACTTGCACGGTCGTTTATGCGTGGTAGGCCTTCCGGACGGGCGCGTGCTCGTAAAGATGCTCAAGGCCGCCAACGATGGCACCTTCCATCTACTGTCGAACACGTCTGAAGAGCCGCTGCTCAATCAGGAAGTTGAGTGGGCGGCGCGGGTAAAGGCGGTTCACCCTCGTTAGGTTTCTTTGGTGGGCTCCGCGTTCAGGATATGAAGCTTTACAAGCACATCGTCTTTGAATGACGGCTTTGCCTGGACGTTTAGTGGAAGCGCTTCATTGAAAGCTGCCGAATAGACGTTCGGAAACTCGTCGAAGGCTGGATCTCGGATGTCGGCGGCGATGAAACGGCCCGGATCTTCGACCAGTTCCACTTTGGCATTGCGGCTATGCCGAGTAAGACTATCAAATTTAACGTGAAACTGTTCCATATCACCAACTGTAATGCTGCCACCAGAACGCACAGCATCTGCTATCGCGACGTCAATTTCGGTCGCTGTTCGCATGTCGCCGCCTCCAATCAGAAGCACTTCGGAAGTCCGACCTACGGGGGCCACGATTTGCTTGGCTTGAGGTAGCATTGTCTCGATGGCGTCTTGAACGGCGGACAATGATCGAGCGTGCATACGTTCCATCGTTGCTCGTTCTTCGGAGCGGTCGTTGAAGCTCGAGCGCTGAGCTTCCTGAAAAATTTCTAGCAGCTTTTCCATATGTTGTGACGCATCCTGTTTGCGGCCGCCATGATACAGCACCACTGAGCTCAAAAGATGTTTGACGTAGTCCGACCCAAGGGAGACCGATACTTCGTATACAAACGGTAGTACGCCCATTGCACCGGCGATAAATCCGGACACCTCGACACATGCGGCTCTGGGAGCCGCGACTTGAACCCTAATATCCGTACGTTTGCGGCCCAACTTTTCGGTTGGGTGGTGGCAAGCCCACAAACCCTTGTGAATGGCTTGGTCTACGCCGACTAGCGATTTACCTAAAAGCCCCATGTCGATCGCGTGTCGCGATGCGTCGGCACCATCAAACCGCAGAATAAATTCGTTAGACATCAGCCCCTACCTCAAGCCCTTAGACTGCTTGATAGTGCCGAAGTTGATAACGCAGCGTTACGTCAAAATGTCAGCCCTCGGTGGCGAGCCGTAAGAAAATTACGGAACATGCTTGACGTGGGATCGTATGTTTCTTACGGTTTAAAGATCAACCGATGGGAAAGCACATGACCCGCGTCCTCGACATTCTGGATACGCCACGCCACCCGCGAGAGGTGATTGCTGAGCGCCTTCGTGATCTCGCCGCCCGTCCGCCCATGCCCGACCCGCGTCAAACCCCGACCACCGATTACGTCATCACCCGCCGCGAGCTGGGCGACCTGACCAAGGGCCTGCTCCTGCTGGCTGGGATCATCGGCCTGTGGGTTCTCGCTGCAATGGTAGGTGCGTGATGGGCGATTTCCCACGGTTGCGCCGCTTCATTGTCAGCGTGGAAGGTTACGGCGAAGGTAGTCACCTCACGACGACGAGAGGCAAAGCCTTGGCTGATGCGTGGCGCAGCGATGTGTTCGGCCACCTGTCTTTCAAAGACTTCCTGCGTGTCGCTCGTTGCCGCCTCGATACTTATCAGCCGGAGCCGGTGGCCTGCACCGTGGGCGGAAAGCCTGCGCTCTATTTCGGCGGCAATAGACAGTACCTCAGTGTGCAGCTTGAGGGTCGCGATTTCCTAGTCAGTGCGCATCCCCTCGACGTGCAGCCGGAGGCCTTGCGCCCTGATTGCTACCGCGAGGTGGCCGCATGACCCAATCCCTTTCATCCACCAAGGCCGGGCGTGGGGCTAACAACCCCCGCTCGGAGGTGGCCCGCTATACCGCAACCTCGGTGCCGACGATCAAGCGTGATATCGACCTGTTCGGCGTCACTACCGTCCGGATCGATCAGCACCGTTCGGAAGGCACCATAGGCGCACCTGTCCTTTACGTGTCTGCCTATGTCGAAGATGCGGCGGCCTTTGCGCACCGTGTTGCCAATGCGCTGAACTGCGTGGCCCCCGTGGCGGCACCACCGCCCGTGGATGCGGCAAATCCGGTCGCTTGGTCGGGCCAATACCCCATGCCCGATTTCGTGGAAGAGGTGGACTATGAGGCCTCGCTCTACCTGCCGGAAAACCTGACCGAGACGAACTGGAAGGCATGGGCGGGCACGATCAACCGCTACATCGATCTGGCCACCACCGCGACCCAGCTCCAACAGCTTGAATGCGCCAACGTGCTGGGCCTGCGGGCCTGCCCTGGCAATCTGCGCGCCCCGATAGGCCGCAAGCTGCACGCCCGCTACATCGAGACCGAGGATCAGGCCGCATGATCGACCTCGACCACCGCGCCCTCACGCCCGCGCAAGCCGATCTGCTGCGCCGTATGCGGCCAGCAAGCGTCCTGTCACGCGCCGCCTTCCATGGCCGCCCGTTCCGCATCGAGGACACTTCTCACACCTTCCCCGAAGAACTGGTGCTGGGCCTCGTCAAGGACGGCCTGCTGTACGTCGCCCAGCAGTCCACCGGCTGGGCCAAGTTCCCCCCGTGCGCCTACAGCGCCCGCCTGACCACCGAAGGCGAGAAAATCCGCGCCGGCCTTATCACCGGTGCCCGCCAACCCATCGCAGGAGCCGCGTGATGACCGATAGTGTGAATGTGTCGCGTGAGATTGTTCAACGCTTGATTTTGGCGGCTGACAGTTATGGCGTCCGATACCTCGACAGCGACGACATGTCGCCCGAGGCAGAAGAACTGCAGGCGGCCACCGAAGCGGCTAAGGACGCGCTCGCAGCCGCCCCGCAGGCTGAACCTGTAAGCGATCCTGATGAGTTGGCGCTTGCTTTACAGGACGCGAAGGATGCTGTTGCGTTCTTCGACAAGGTAAAGGCGGCATCCGAAGCAGATAAAACAGCCGTAGGGTCTGACCATTCGAAATGGCTCGAAAGTGCTATCCGTCGATTGGCTGCCTATGACTATGCCCAGACCGAAGCCCCGAAGGTGGAGCAGGAGCCTTGTCCAGAGCGAGGCATGGGTGTTTGCGACTGTTTGCAATGCCACCCCGCCCCAGCCAGTGATGAACTGCTTGCAGTCGTAGATCATCAGGAAAATCTACTGCGAGCCATCTGTGAAGCGCCACAGCCGAAGTATGTCGTAGGCCACCTATACAACGCTATTCACAACGTTAACTGCTATGTAGCTCGCCTCAATGCCAAACGCGCCATCGCCAAGCACAAGGGGCCGCAGTCGTGAGCAACCTCTACGCCGAATATGACGCCAAGGGGTGGCCTTCCATTGACCCGCGATCCGCTAACTACTGCTACCGTCCGTGCTTCAACGGCATACACGTCTGCGGGGTTCATCCAGATGGCGACAACTGCCTAACGGTACTGAACCTCCCGCTTGAGCATGGCGCGGCTCGCTCGCTGTTCGATGCTGCTAAGGCTGAGCTATCCGAGCCGGACAAGGACGAGAGCGACTTCATCGTGGACCTTTGCGTCGATGGGGACATCAACGAGGACTTCCGTATGAACCGGCAGATGCTGGGTCGTCTTCGCTCAATGGCCGACGCCATGATGGAGGCCCGCAAGTGAGCCTGTCCCTCAAAGAGCGCGAGATCCTCAACGAGGCCAACCGGATCAAGCGCAGCCTGAACCGCGAGCGTCGCCGTAACGTCCTGTCGTCGCGGCCGCATGAAAAGAGCAGTCGGGGCAGGGAACGCGACACCGGCTTCCTCGCCTTCCTGCGTCGCCAACCGTGCGAGGCGCGGCACATGGGCGGCTGCTGCGGACCCATCGAAGCAGCACACATCCGTTTCAACGACGGCCCTGACCGTCAGAACCCCGGCACAGGTCGCAAGAACCACGACCGGCACGCCAATGCCCTATGCGCCCATCACCACCGCGAACAGCACGCCATGAACGAACGTCGCTGGTGGCAGTCGATCGGCAAGGATCCGTACGACACCGCCGCCCTGCGCTATGCCCAATACAAGGGAGGATCAGAGTGACCATCCACGTCGCCTTCCGGCAAACCGACATTCGGCGCGCTATCAAGGCGGTCGAAAGTGGTGGTAAGTCTGTGGCTGCTGTCGATTTCCCACCCGAAGGCGGGTTCCGTCTCGTCGTGGGGGAGGGCGTCAGCATCCCGAAACCCATTAAGGGCGGGCAGAACGAGTGGGACGAAGTTCTGCCGGCATGAACCGCATGGCCAAGATCGATCTGCCTTATGTGCAGGCCCTGACCGACCGTCACGGCAAGCGTCGGCATTATTACCGCCGAGCCGGGTACCCCCGCGTGACGTTGCCGGGCACGCCGGGCTCTGCCGAGTTCATGGCCGCCTATGCCGAGGCCGACGCCCGCGCACCTCGTGTGGATCCGCGCGAGAAGGTACAGCCGCGGTCGATCAATGCCCTGATCGTCGAGTACTATTCCTCCGCCTCGTTCCTTGAGCTGCGTGACAGCACAAAGCGCGGTTATCGTAACATCCTCGACCGTTTCCGCGCCCAGTACGGCGACAAGGGCGCGGCCAGCATCCAGACCCACCACCTCGAGGCCATATTTCACAAGATGGGCGACCGCACCGGTGCCGCGCGTAACCTGCGCCGACGGTTGAACAAAGTCTTCGGTCTGGCAGTGCGCCTTGGTTGGCGCGCCGATAACCCCGTCGCCCATACGTCGACCATCAAACGCAAGACCGAAGGCTTCATCCCGTGGAGCGAAGACGACATCGCCCAGTTCGAGGCGCACTGGCCCTCCGGGTCGCGCGAACGTCTGGCGCTAGCGCTGCTGCTTTACACGGGCGTCCGCCGCTCGGATGTCGTCAGCATAGGTCGTCAGCACGTCTCCGACGGCCGCATCAGCGTCAACCAGCTCAAGACAACCAAGCGGGTCAGCATACTCATACATCCGGCGCTTCAAGCCGAACTGGATCAGGCAAAGGGCCTCACCTTCCTGACCACCGCCTATGGCAAGCCATTCACGGCCGCTGGATTTACTAAGTGGTTCCGCGAACGCGCCGCCATGGCAGGGCTCGAAAACCGGACCCCGCACGGGCTCCGCAAAGCCGCAGGCCGCCGCCTTGCCGAGGCTGGTTGCACGTCCAAAGAAATCGCCGCGGTACTGGGTCACAGCACCCTAAGCGAAGTCGAGATCTACACCCGCAGCGCAGACCAACTGCGCCTGTCCGACACAGCCATCCAACGCCTGAAAAAGGCCGAAACGAGAACGGGGTGAGCTAAAGTTTCTCGCGTATCCGCTGTTCGCGGATTGTGAGCCTGCGGCTATGTCCAGCAATCCATAGATCGATATCACGTTGGCAAACTCTTACACGGCGGGAGTTGCTTTCGGCATAGGCACGTATCCAGTCGACCAGTTCGGTTTCTGGATGGAACCACTCGCCATGGGCGCGGCAGTGAGCAAACCTTTTGTGGATTTCTCGCTCGGTCTGCCCAAAATTGTGGCACCGGATTAGCCCCATCAGTATCAACCGATCAGGACTGGAAGCCTGAATACTCCGCAGCCTCGATTGGACATCCGTAGCGACGCCGATTTTGATCAACCCGAGTTGCTGGCCTTGAACGAAGTAAACGTCCCGATCCCGCTCGGTGGATCGATTTGTTCGAAGTCCATACATGACCCCGCCGACGGGCGCGTGCTGATCGTTCATGCTCAAAGATTCGCACAGGTCCCTCGGCGAGAAAAGGGACAAAGGCCGAACGGGGAGAGTAAACCCTCCTCTGTAAACCTTTATTAGCCGTATTATTTCAATGACTTACAGAGGGGGTGGTAGGCGTGGAGGGACTCGAACCCCCAACCAGACCGTTATGAGCGGTCGGCTCTAACCATTGAGCTACACGCCCCCGAAACGTGCTTTCGCAGGGATGGTGTGCCTAGCAGTAGTCGCGGCACCTGAGAAGAGGGATCGAGGCTTAAAGGAGGTCTGTCAGTGAACGAAGGCTGACAATCCCGCGTTCATATGTGTTCATGATGTGCTGTCCATAAGGACTGCACTGGCATCAAGCCTTCATATCCAGTGGAGATACCCTCGGATGACCCGCCTTTCGCGTGCCCTGATGTTCGGTTCGGCCATGATGGTCATGGCTGCGCCCATTGCAGCCCTGCCTGTCGCCGCCCAAGCTCAATCTGTTACAGGAGCGCCTTCCGTGTCCGACCTGCCTTCACTCAATCTGTCGGCCACCGGTGAGGTCAAGATCGCGCCGGACATGGCGACGGTCTCGTTCGGTGTCATGACCGAGGCGGCAACCGCGCAAGAAGCCATGTCCGCCAACGCTACGAAGATGAATCAGGTCATCACGGCCTTGCGCCGCGCAGGCATCGAGCAACGCGACGTCCAGACCTCGGGTCTGAACCTCTCTGCACAGTACGACTATCAGGAAAACCAGCCGCCACGCCTGCGCGGCTATCAGGCATCGAACCGCGTGACGGTACGGGTGTCTGATCTGACCAAGGTCGGCAATACGGTCGATGCGGTAGTCGCTGCCGGCGTGAACCAGATCGACGGCGTCGAGTTCGGACTGCGCGATCCGAGCGCAGCCGAGGATCAGGCCCGCCAACTGGCTGTGCGTGCGCTGCAGGCGAAGGCGGCTCTGTATGCTCAGGCCCTCGGCAAGCCCCTGGGCGAGATCCGTAGCCTGACCGAGAGCGGCGGCTATGTGCCGCAACCCCGTCCGGTGATGTACGCACGCGCGGCATCGGCGGATATGGGCGGCTCGACGCCCATCGAAGGCGGCGAACTGTCGGTCAAGATCGACATCACCGGCGTCTACAGCCTGTCCCGCTAGGCCAGTATTAAGAATAAGTAACGTCGGTGCCTTTTGTGGGGCGGAGGCGAGGGCTTATGTGGTAGGGGAGGGTAGCCTGATCGGGCTATCCTCCCTCTGCCTTTGAGTACTTGTGGCTGAACACGGACTGACGACCTTATGAAGCAATTTTTCCTGACCATGCTTGGCGTGTTTGCCGGGCTTGTGGCCTTCTTCGTAGTTCTTCCCGTGTTGGCGTTGATCTTCTTCGCAGCCATTGCGGCGGGATCGTCCAAGCCGACGACGCCATCCCACAGCGTGCTGGAACTGGACCTGCGCCAAGGTCTGTCGGACCAGACCTCGACCAATCCCTTCGCCATGCTGGGCGGCGGCTACTCGGTCACCAAGGTGGTCGATGTGCTGGCTCAGGCGGAGGACGACAGCAGCGTCAAAGCTCTGCTGATCCGCGCACCTCAGGGCGGCATGACCCCCGCACACGCCGACGAACTGCGTCAGGCCATTTTGCGCTTCAAGAAGTCGGGCAAGCCGGTAATCGCCCACGCGCAGGGTTTCGCCCCGTCTGGCGCGGTGGTGTCCACCTATATGCTGGCTTCGGCGGCGGACGAGCTGTGGATGCAGAACACCTCGTCGTTCCAGGCAACGGGTCTGGCTTCGGACGCATTGTTCCTGGGTCGTGCGGGCCAGAAGTACGGTGTCAAAGCCGATTTCGAGCAGCGCTACGAGTATAAAAACGCCGTCAACGAATACACCCAGTCGGACTTCACCGCCCCGCACCGCGAGGCGATGCTGGCATGGATGAACTCGATCCATTCGGCGGCCCTGTCGGCGATTGCCGCTGACCGCAAGCTGGCCCCCGAGGTCGCCAAACAGATTATCGAAGCGGGCCCCTATAACGCCCAACAGGCGCTCGACCTCAAGCTGATCGACCGTATCGGTCAAGTCGAGGAAGCCGAGAAATACATCAAGGACAAGGCCGGCAAGGACGCCAAGATCGTCCCGTTCGGTGACTATTCCTCGGGCAAGGGTTTCCGCACGTCGATGGGAACGGGGGCCAAGTCGGCCATCGCTATCATCGGTGGTGAAGGTGCCATCATGACGGGCCGCGGTGGCGCGGGTTCGCCCTTCTCGACCAGCAGCGACATCTATTCGGACGATCTAGCCCGCGCGATCTACCAAGCGATCGACGATAAGGACGTGAAGGCCATTGTCTTCCGCGTGTCGTCACCGGGCGGCTCGCCCGACGCGTCCGAACAGATCCTCGATGCCCTGCGCGCCGCCAAGAAAGCAGGCAAGCCGGTCGTCGTATCTATGGGGGCCTATGCGGCCTCGGGCGGCTACTGGGTCAGTTCGGAAGCGGACTGGATCGTGGCCCAGCCGACGACCCTGACCGGCTCGATCGGTGTGTTCGGCGGCAAGATCGTCTTTGCCGACGCCTTGGCCCGCTTTGGTGTCGATATGCGCGGCCTGTCCGTCGGTGGCGAGTTTGCCGATGCCTTCAGCCCGACCCAAGGCTTTGACCAAGGTCAGCGCGCAGCCTTCGCCGCCTCGATGGACCTGATCTACGAGCAGTTCGTCGAGCGTGTGGCACGTGGCCGCAAGCTACCGGTCGAACGGGTTCGCGAAATTGCCAAGGGCCGCGTCTGGACCGGTGCCCAAGCCAAGGAGCTGGGGCTGGTTGATCAGCTCGGCGGCATGAACGAAGCCATCCTTAAGGCGCGCCAACTGGCCAATATTCCGTCGGCCGAGGGCGTCCGCTTCAAACACTATCCAACCCCGCAAACCCCGTGGGAAGCGCTGGCTATGGCCTTTGGCGCGTCGGGCGAAGCCGCGACGACCATGATCCGTATCGGCCAGCTTATGGGCGATCCGGCAGCCGAGGCTGTCATGCAGCGCGTCCATACCGAGCAACTGCGTTCGCGCGGTGCTTCGGTGCTGGCTGAACAACCTTCGTTCTAAGGCGTTGGTTAGGGAGACGTGACGCGTCCGTGATGTCGCAGGTCATTGACCGTTCAGCTTGATGATCCGACATTAGGTCCTGTCGCGCTCTCCCCGCGCCGAAAGGTATAGAGAATATGATCCAGTCAGATCCCATGCCCCAAATCGGGTTTGCCGCACGTCGTCGTGCTGGCGGTGGTCTGTGGTCGTCCCTCGTTTGGCTAGGTGGTTTGATCGCTACTGCTGTGGCTGTGACCATCGGTGCTGTGCTGGCTGTCCTGACGGCGGCGGCAGTTGCCGTTCTGGCTGTGGTTGGCGGTGTCGTGTTGTTCTTCGCGGGCTTTGCCCTGCGCGCACGCCGCACGCGTCAGATGCGTCAGGCCGCCAAGGCTGCCGACGAAGGCATCATCGATGCTCACAAGGTCGGTGATACCTGGGTCGCCTATGGATGGGAGCGTGAGGGGCGTTAACGCCCTATCCTCTGCCTATGGATTTTATCGAAGCCCCGTCTCCTAATTTCGATCAGCGTACCGGACTGCCGGACATTTTGGTCCTGCACTACACCGGCATGCAGACGGGGGAGGAGGCGCTGGCTCGCCTTTGCGATCCCGAGGCCAAGGTGTCGTCGCACTATATGGTTGAAGAGGACGGTCGCATCTTCCGTCTGGTCGCCGAAGAGCGCCGCGCGTGGCACGCCGGACGTGGCGTGTGGCAGGGCACAGACGATGTGAACGGTGCCTCCATCGGCATCGAGATCGTCAATCCGGGGCACGAGTTCGGCTATCGCCCGTTCCCCGAAGTCCAGATTGATGCGGTGATCAAATTGGTCGCCGATATCCGCAGCCGCTGGACCATCCCTGATAACCGCATCATCGCCCACTCTGACATGGCACCATCTCGCAAGGACGATCCGGGCGAGCTGTTCCCGTGGAAACGTCTGGCAGGCGAGGGGCATGGCTTATGGTTCGAGCCTGCTGCCGAGCGTATTCAGGCGCTGGGTGTTCCGCTGCAACCGGGTGACGAAGGGCTGGGCGTGATCGTGCTGCGTGCCGGTCTGCATCGCCTCGGTTATGGCATCCAACCGGGCGGCGAATACGACGAGGAAACCGTCCAGACTGTCAAAGCCTTCCAACGCCACTGGCGTCAGCATCGCGTGGACGGCATTGCCGACGGCGAGAGCCGCGCGCGTCTGGTTGGACTGTTGCAACTGGCCAGCGTCGAAAGCCCGACGGGCGTTCTCGACAGTTAACTCAACTGTTTCCATTGACGGCGGCACCCGAAACGCTCACTTAGGCCGCGCCAGACGGTCGGACGGTCGCGGCAGGGCTTGACCCTGTCGAGGAAAGTCCGGGCTCCACGGTGAAAAGGCGGCGGGTAACGCCCGCCCGGGGTGACCCGAGAGACAGTGCCACAGAAAGCAAACCGCCACGATTTATCGGGGTAAGGGTGAAAGGGTGGGGTAAGAGCCCACCGCGTCTTCGGTAACGAAGATGGCAAGGTAAACCTCGCCTGGAGCAAGACCAAATAGGGACGTCGCGCGGGTTCGCCCGCAGGGTTCACCGCCCCGGACGTCCGGGTAGGTCGCGAGAACCATCCAGCAATGGTTGGTCCAGAGGAATGATCGTCACCACCTCGGTGGTACAAAACCCGGCTTATAGACCGTCTGGCATTTATACCCTTTCGAAAGGGGCAAACTCACCACACCTAGGGTGAGGCCTGAGGCTTTTAATGGGTCTGGAGTTGGTCGCCCTGACCCATTGGCGATCACGCTATCTATGTCCGCAAAGCTGCCCATCGGTTTTGAATACCGACCGTGCTCGATATCATCAACGGGTCGAAATCATGTGCGTGCTCTACCCGATGGACGAAATGGGTGGGCGAAAGCGTAGCCGGTCGCAAATGGGATAGGTCACCACAAAACTCGAAATTTTATTTACCGTGATGGGATGGGCTGCCCCTGCGCCGCCAATCGTGGCCGTTTCATGTCCATACGCTTTGGTAAGTGTTTGAGCTTATGTCGCTTATTGAACGTGAGGGCACGTTAGGCCCTGTGGATTGTTCTGTGTATGTTCTTGATTTGCGGACGTTCTTGTCCACCGCGATAGTGAAAACATAGTTAAACATCCCGCTTCATCCCATTGAGGCCCATTTGATCCCATGGTATCCCACAAGCTGACTTAATCGGCTGTAGGGCGTGCCTTTTGCGCGCCTGCCGGAAGCATCAGGGACGGGCCATCTGGCTCGATGGGATTGGGCGTGTTTCTCTCGACCTACGAGAAACAATTGGACGCTAAGCGCCGCCTGCTGGTTCCGGGTGATTTCCGCACGGCTGAAAACGGTGCCGAACACGGCATCTTCCTGTTCCCCTCCATCGAAGCAGACTGCCTTGAAGCGGGTGGCGACCACCTGTTTGCCGTCTATAACGAGATGATCCAGTCGCTGCCGTTCGGCTCCGAAGAGCGTTCGGCGCTGGAGTGGCAGGTCATGGGCGAGCAGGTCCGTCTGTCCTACGACAGCGGTGGCCGCATCACCTTGCCGGACTATCTGTGCGCTGAGGCGGAACTGTCGGACAGCGTCGTGATCGTCGGTCTGAACGACCGCTTTCAAATTTGGTCCAAGGCCAAGTGGATGGCACGCCGCGCCGAACAACGCGCGGTCGCCAAGGCCAGCCTGAGCCAGATCGGCAAGCTGAAGCTGCAAGCCCAGATGAAGCTGGGAGGCGGCGAATGACCGAGAAGCCTCACCTTTCAGTCATGCTGCCGGAAGTGTTGGCAGCGCTAGACGCAAAGCCCGGCGACGTCATCATTGATGCGACCTTTGGCGCTGGTGGATACACCCGCGCCATTCTCGCGACTGGCGCAGAGGTCATTGGTCTTGACCGCGACCCGACCGTTCAGGTGCACGCCGACGCCGTTAAGGCCGAGTTCGGCGACCGTTTCCAACTGATCCAGACCCCGTTCGGCGATCTGGACAGTGCGTTCGAGGAAAGCGGCAAGGCCAAGCTGGATGGCGCAGTCTTCGACATCGGCGTCTCGTCGATGCAACTGGATCAAGCCGACCGCGGCTTCTCCTTCATGCGTGACGGTCCGCTGGACATGCGCATGGCCGACACGGGCGAAACCGCAGCGAACATCGTGAACAACTGGGATCACGGTCCGCTCGCGCACATCATCAAACTGTATGGCGAAGAGCGTCAGGCCGGTCGCGTGGCGACCGCTATTTTGCGTCGCCGTACGGAAAAGCCGTTCACTCGCACGCTCGATCTGGCCGAAGTCATCGAGAAGGCTCTGGGCGGTCGTCGTGGCGCGGCTATCCATCCGGCAACCCGTACCTTCCAAGCCCTGCGTATCGCCGTGAACGACGAACTGGGCGAGCTGGAGCGCGGCCTTGTGGCTGCCGAGCAAAAGTTGGCACCGGGTGGTCGCCTCGTGGTTGTGACCTTCCACTCGCTGGAAGACCGCATTGTGAAGAACTTCCTGACCGAGCGCACGGGCAATACGCCTGCGGGTTCGCGTCACGCTCCGGTTGCGGTTGATCCGCGCAAGCCGACCTTCACCCTCAAGTTCAAGGGCGCACAGGCTGCGACCGAAGAGGAGAGCGCGGTGAACCCGCGCGCCCGTTCGGCCAAGCTGCGCGCTGCGATCCGCACCGACGCACCGGCATGGGGGGCTTCGAAATGAGCCGCTTCATGATGGGTGTTAAGCGCGTGTTCGACTGGCGCGTACGTGGCGTTCGCTGCGTCGAGCTGATCGGCGTCGTCTGCCTCGCGGCGGTGATGGTGTCGGTCTATATCGTCAAGACCGCGGCTGCCCGCGAAAGCTCCGAGATTAGCCAGATCGAAGCGGAAATCCGTCAGGACCAACAGCGTGTTCGTCTGCTCCGCGCCGAGGCTACCCGTCTGGAACAGCCGGCCCGCCTAGAAGCTCTTTCGCGCCAACTGGGCCTTGAGCCGGTCGAGGTCACCCGCCGCGCCAACGCCGACGGCCTTTCTGAACTGGCCGCTGCGCACCAGCCTGTTGTCGCCGCTGCTGCGCCTGCTGCCGCACCGGCTGCCGCGCCTGCCGAAGCTGCTCCGCAAGTCACTGCTCCCCAGACCTCTAGCCAAGAGAATGGCCTATGAGCGTTCACGATCATCGCGATATGGGCTGGACCCGTCCTGCCCCCGGTAACGTCAAGGTTCCGTCGTTCGAGGGTGTGCTCGCGGCCATCGGCAACCGTGTTGCCGCCATGGTTTGGGACGTCGAGAACGCCTATGGCCGCGCACGCAGCCATGACCGCGCTCAGGATGATCCGCGCTTCCGCATTTTCTTGGTGATGGCCGTCTTCAGCCTCGTCTTCCTGGTACTGACGCTGGGTGCAGGTCACGCAGCATTGCTGGCCGACAAGGGCCGCGTCGGCGCTGGCTCTTCGCGACCGATGCTGACGCGTGGCGATCTGGTGGATCGCAACGGCATGCTGATGGCCACCAACATCACCCACTACGGCCTGTACATCGATCCGCGTGAAGTCTGGGATCGTGATCTCGCCCGCGCGCAACTGCTGGAAGCCCTGCCGCGTATTCCTGCCAGGAAGCTGGATCGTGTTCTGGACGGCGAGCGTCGCCTGATTGTTGCCTCGGGCCTGACCCCGCACGAGCGTATGGCGGTTCACCGTCTGGCTCTGGGTGGTGTGACCTTTGAACCCGAAGACCGCCGCGTCTATCCGCTGGGCGCATCGGCCTCGCACCTGCTGGGCCGTGCCGACACGGGCGGGCAGGGCGTCTCGGGTGCAGAGCTGGCCTTTAACGACCAGATCAAGGCCGCTGGCGCAGTGGGCGAAAACTACGCCATCTCCATCGACATGCGTATCCAAGGCGTGGTCGAGAACGAACTTGCCGCTGCCGCTATCGAACACAAGGCCAAGGGCGGTATCGCTGTGGTCGCCGACGTCCAGACGGGCGAGATCCTCGCCATGGCGTCGTGGCCAACCTATGACCCGAACCGTCCGGTGGCTCAGGGCGACAACGCCACGCTTAACCGCGTGACCTCGGCCCACTATGAAATGGGCTCTATCTTCAAGAGCTTCACCGTCGCTGCGGGTCTGGATACGGGCCGCGCCGACATGAACACCCTGTTCGACGCCTCGCAGGCCTTCCAGATCGGCAAGCGTCGCATCACCGACTTCCACGCGAAGAACAAGGTGATGACGCTGGAAGAAGTCTTCCTGAACTCATCCAACATCGGCACGTCGCGTCTGGCTGTTGAAATGGGTCCGGACGTGATGCGCGACTATTTCAAGCGTCTGGGTCTGCTGGATGCCGCGCCGATCGAACTGCGCGAGTCCAACCGCCCGACCGTGCCGCGCAAGTGGGACGACTCTACGCTGGCTTCGCTGTCGTTCGGCTATGGCATCATGGCGACCCCGCTTCAGGCAGTCGCCGCCTACAACGCCCTGAGCAACGGCGGCACGTATGTTCCGCTGACCCTGCGTCGTGGCGGTAACCCCAATGCCAAGACCCACCGGGTGGTGTCGCCGGAAACCTCGGCCACCATGCTGGAACTGATGCGCCGCAACGTCAGCCGTGGCTCGGGTGGTCGCGCCAACGCACCGGGCCTGCGCGTCGGCGGCAAGACCGGCTCGGCCAACAAACTGGTCAACGGTCGCTATGACCCGACTGTCGCTGTCGGCTCGTTCGCCGCTGTGTTCCCGACCGATGGTCCGGTGACTGCCAAGCGTTACAGCGTCTTCGTCCTGATCGACGAGCCGGGCCAGTACCCGCGCACCGGCGGCTTCGTCGCCGCTCCGGCCGTAGGTCGCATTGCCGACCGTATCGCCGAGTTCCTCGGTGTCGAGCGCAAGGCCGACCGCTGGTTCACCGCGACCGGCGAACGCATCCCTGAATTCCAAGACGTAGAAGGTGACGGCCGATGAGCGCCCAACGCCTGTCAGAACTGCTGAATCGTGATCTCAGTTCTGACCCCGAAATCACCTCTGTCACGTCCGACAGCCGCAAGGTGAAGCCGGGTTCGTTGTTCGTCGCCTTGCCGGGTACGCAGACGGATGGCCGCTCGTACATTCACCAAGCCTTGTCGCAGGGTGCCGCCGCCGTGCTGGCCCCTAACGACACGCCTTCGGATGCTGCACCGCTGCTGATCGGCTCGGGCGATGTCCATCGCGCCTATGCCATCGCTGCGCGTGCCTTCTACGGTGCCCAGCCCAAAAACTGCGTCGCCATCACCGGTACCAATGGCAAGACTTCGGTCGCCAACTTCTGCCGCCAGATGTGGGCGGCCATGGGCTATAAGTCGGCCAGCATGGGTACGCTGGGCGTCGTCGGCCAAAAGGGTGACAAGACCTACGCTTTGACCGGTCCCGGCCTGACCAGCCCCGATGCCGCCGAGGCCGCACGCCTTCTGGCCGAACTGGCCCGCAAAGAGGTGACCCACCTCGCGCTCGAAGCCTCATCGCACGGTCTTGATCAGCGCCGGATCGATGGCGTGGCTATCAAGGCGGCTGGCTTTACCAATCTGACGCAGGACCACCTCGACTATCACCACTCGATGGACGAATACCGCGCCGCCAAACTGCGCCTGTTCGAGACCCTGTTGCCGCGTGGCCGCACCGCAGTTCTGAACGCCGATAGCGACGCCTATTCGGCCTTTGCCTCGGCTTCGATCATGGCGGGTCTGGGCGTGATGGGCGTAGGCGAGCGTGGTCGCGATATTAGCCTGATCCAGCGCCGCCCGACGCCGGAGGGCCAGCGTCTGGTCCTCGACGTTCAGGGCCGTGTCCACGACATCCTCCTGCCGCTGGCCGGTGCCTTCCAGGCGTCGAACGCTCTGGTCGCTGCCGGGCTGTGCATCGCTGCGGGTGAAGATCCGGACAAGGTCATTCCGGCTCTGGAAATGATCGAGGGTGCCCAAGGCCGCCTGCAACGTATTCAGGCTCCATCAATGAAAGGCGGCGAGGTCTATGTGGACTACGCCCATACGCCCGATGGTCTGGAAACTGTCCTGAACGCACTGCGTCCACACGCGACGGGCCGACTGATCGTGGTGTTCGGCGCAGGTGGGGACCGCGACCGCACCAAGCGTCCGCTGATGGGTGCCATTGCCGGCCGTCTGGCCGATGTGGCCATCGTCACCGACGACAACCCGCGCTCGGAAGATCCGGCCTTCATCCGTTCGCAGGTGAAAGAGGGCTGCCCCGACGCCAAGGAAATCGGCGACCGCCGTGAAGCTATCCGTTACGCAATTGGTATGATGCGTGAAGGAGATGTGGTGGTCATCGCCGGAAAAGGGCATGAACAGGGACAGATCGTCGGTGGAGTCGTACATCCCTTCGACGACGCCACTGAAGCGACCTTGGCCCTGACCGAAAATGCCTGATTTGAAAACGCCGCTCTGGACTGCCGAAGCCATTGCTTCGGCTGTTGGCGGCAAGCTTGAAGGTTCCGACGCTGACGTCGGTGGCCTGACCTATAACAGCCGCGAAATCCAAGCCGGTGACCTGTTCCTTGCCCTGAAGGGCGAGCGCGACGGACACGAGTTTGCGTCCAACGCCTTTGCGGCAGGTGCCGCCGTGGCGCTGGTCGAGCGTCCGGTCGAGGGCGGAGCCTACGTGGTTGTGCCCGATACGCTCAAAGGCCTTGAAGCCCTTGGCGCGGCCTCGCGTGATCGCTCCAACGCCAAGCGCGGCGCAGTGACGGGCAGCGTTGGCAAGACCAGCGTGACCCAAGCGATCAAGGCGGGCCTAGATCTGGCCGGCAAATCCCACGCCTCGATCAAGAGCTATAACAACCACATCGGTGTGCCGCTGACCCTGTCGCGTATGCCCGCCGATACGGAGCGTGCCGTGTTCGAGATCGGCATGAACCATCCGGGCGAGATCGGCCCGCTCTCGCAACAGGTCCGCCCGCATGCGGCGTGCGTGACCACGGTCGGTCCGGTCCACATCGAAGCCTTTGCCGACGGCGAAGCGGGCGTGGCTCGCGAAAAGGGCGCGATCTTTGAAGGTTTGTTTGAAGGCGGCGTGGCTGTCATCAACGGCGACAACGCCTATGCCGAGATCGTCAAACAGGCTGCTCGTGATGCTGGCGCTACGCTGAAAGTCTTCGGTACGGGCGAAGATGCCGACGCGCGTCTGCTGTCGTTCGATGCCGATCCCGAAGGCGCGACCGTCGTCGCTGAGATCGAGGGCAAACGTCATGCCTTCCGTCTGGCTCAGTCGGGTGTGCATTGGGGCCTGAACAGCCTGTGCGTCATCCTTATGCTGCGCGCGCTGGACGTCTCGCTGGATATCGCCTTTGAGGCGCTGGCGAACTTTGCGCCGCTCGCCGGTCGTGGCGAGCAGACTGTAGTGGCCCACAAGGGTGGCCACTTCACCCTGATCGACGAAAGCTACAACGCCAATCCGCTGTCGATGAAGGCAGGCTTCACCAGTCTTGGCCAGCATCCGGTGGAAGGGAAGGGACGCCGTGTGGTGGTCCTGTCCGACATGCTTGAACTGGGCGAGCACAGCCGCGCCCTGCACGAAGGTCTGGCCGAGCCACTGGTTCTCAACAAGATTGATGTCGTCCACCTCGCCGGGCCGCAGATGCGCCTGCTTTACGACGTCCTGCCGCCGTCACTGCGTGGCGAATGGCGCGAAACTGCTGCCGAGCTTGCCGCTATTGCCGGTGAACTGGTAGCGCCCGATGATATTGTCATGGTCAAGGGATCGAACGGCTCGAAGGCCGCTCTGGTCGCCAAAGCCCTCGCAGCGCTGAACAGCACGGCCGAGTAACAGGAACACCGCCCGATGTTTTACCTCCTGTATCTGTATTACGCAGACGTCGCCCAGAACTATCCGCTGCTGCACCTGATCCAGTATCAGACCGTGCGCGTGGGTCTTGCGATGGCGACGGCGATGATCGTGGCCGTGGCCATGGGCAGCCGCTTCATCAACTGGATGCGCGCCCGTCAGGGCAAGGGCCAGCCGATCCGTGACGACGGTCCGGTGACGCACCTGTCCAAGGTCGGCACCCCGACCATGGGGGGTCTGATGATCCTTGCCGGTATCGCTGTGGCGGTACTGCTGTGGGGCGATCTGACCAATCCCTATATCTGGATCGTGTCGGGCGTGACGGCTGCCTTCGGCGTCCTCGGTTTCGTCGATGACTACGCCAAGGTCACCAAGCAGTCGTCGGCCGGTCTGACCTCCAAGCAAAAGCTTCTGGCCCAAACGATTGTGGCAGTGATCGCTGGTGTTCTGACGGTGCTGTGGATGACCCAGTCGCCGACTTCGCCGGGTCTGGAAACCTCGATTGCCTTCCCGTTCCTTAAGGCGGTTCTGCTGAACATAGGCTGGTTCTATGTGGCCTTTGCCGCCTTCACCATCGTGGGCTTCTCGAATGCGGTGAACCTGACCGATGGCCTTGATGGTCTGGCGATTGTACCGGTCATGATGGCGGCGGGTGCTTTCGGCATCATCGCCTATCTGACGGGTAACTTCCTGTTCGCGGAATACCTTCAGGTGCACCACGTACCGGGTTCGGGCGAGCTGGCCATCTTCTGTGCGGCCATCATCGGCGGCGGCATGGGCTTCCTCTGGTACAACGCACCCCCTGCTAAGATCTTCATGGGCGACACCGGTTCGCTGGCTCTGGGCGGCGCTCTGGGTTCTATGGCTGTGGCGACCAAGCATGAACTGGTGCTGGGCATCGTCGGCGGCCTGTTCGTTGTCGAAGCCGCATCGGTCATGATTCAGGTTGGCTATTACAAGCTGACGGGCAAGCGCATCTTCCTGATGGCCCCGATCCACCACCACTTTGAAAAGATGGGCTGGCCGGAATCGACCGTCGTGATCCGTTTCTGGATCGTCGCGGCCATGCTGGCGCTCATCGGTCTGTCCACCCTCAAACTGCGTTAATCCCATGATCCCCGTCCCCGGCTTTGAAGGCAGACGCGTTGCGGTTTTCGGCCTTGGCCGATCGGGGATCACGGCTGCCCGCGCGCTACAGGCGGGTGGGGCGGAACCCGTCCTCTGGGACGACGGCGTCTCGGGCCGGATGCAGGCAGAGGCCGAAGGCTTTAACGTTGAAGACCTGACCAGCGCAGACTGGTCGGGTTTTGACGCTCTCGTCCTGTCGCCGGGTGCACCGCTGACACACCCCAAACCGCACTGGACCGTCGAAAAGGCGCATGAGGCAGGGGTTCCGGTTATCGGCGATGTGGAACTGTTCGCCCGCGCTCTCGATGCCTTGCCGTCGGACAAGCGCCCGCGGGTCGTCGCCATTACCGGCACCAACGGCAAGTCCACCACCACGGCCCTGATCGCTTTCGTGCTGAAGCAAGCAGGGCTGAAGGTTCACATGGGCGGCAATATCGGTATCGGCGTGCTGGCCTTGCCGGCGCCCACGCCCGAAGCCGTCTATGTGATTGAGGTGTCCAGCTATCAACTGGACCTGACGACGGCGTTCAAGCCGGACGTCGCTATCCTGACCAACATCAGCCCCGACCACCTCGACCGTCATGGCGGGATGGAAGGCTATGTGAAAGCCAAGTCCCGCATCTTCCAGGCCCAATCCGGCAATGACCTCGCCCTGATCGGCGTGGACGAACACTGGGGGCAGGGCCTCTCCGATGCCGTCGAGGCGCGGGGCGAGAAGGTCATTCGCATCGCCACTGCCCGCACTCCTGAAGACCTGCCGCGAGAGGGCTGGCGTGCCGCCCCCGGTCTGTTGCTGACGGGTGAACGCGAAATCGACCTGACGGCGGCCCGCTCTTTGCCTGGTCGACATAACGCCCAGAACGCCGCCTTTGCCTATGCAACCGCGCTGGCGCTAGGTCTGTCGCACGAACAGGCACTGGCCGGTGTCGTCAGCTTCCCGGGTCTGGCACACCGCATGGAGGCCGTGGGCCGTCTGGGCGGTGTGCGGTTCATCAATGACTCCAAGGGGACCAATGCTGACGCCGCCTATCAGGCGCTGGCCTCCTATCCCAAGACGTTCTGGATCGCCGGTGGCGTACCCAAGGCGGGCGGTATCGAGCCGCTGCGTCCGCTGTTCGGCCATATCGCCAAAGCCTATCTGATAGGACAAGCGGCAGACGCGTTTGCTGTAACTTTGGGCGACGTCCCTCATGTCGTGGCCCACACGATCGAGCGCGCCGTGCAGTTGGCCGCCGAAGATGCGGCCAAGACGGGCGGTGATCAGGTGGTGCTTCTGTCGCCCGCCTGTGCCAGCTTTGACCAGTTCCCTGATTTCGAAGTGCGCGGGGAAGCCTTCCGTGCGGCGGTTCTCGCCCTCGGAGCCACTGCGGAGTCCGATCATTGAGCCAGTCTTACGCCCATCCGTTCTCGCGCAGTGACCAGAGCGTTCTGGCGCGCTGGTTCTGGACTGTTGACCGCCCGCTGTTGGTGGCTGTCCTGACGCTGATGTTTATCGGCGTGGTGCTCAGCTTTGCGTCCAGCCCCGCCGCTATTCTGGCGGATGAATCCCTCACCAACCCATTCCATTATTCATACCGGATGATGGTGTTCTCGGGCTTGGGCTGCGCGACCATGCTGGTCACCAGCATCTTGTCGGTAAAGGGCGTGCGCCGCCTGTCCGTACTGGCGCTGTGCGCGGCCATCGTCTGCATGATGGCGCTGCCGTTCATTGGCGACACGGTCAAGGGCGCGGCCCGCTGGATCAACCTTGGTCCGTTCAGTCTGCAACCTTCGGAATTCGCCAAGCCCGGCCTGATTGTCTTTGCCGCATGGATGTTCTCCGAGGCGGGCAAGGGGCAGGGCGTCCCCGGCGTGAGTATCGCCGTTGGTGCCTGGGCGACGGTCGTGGCTCTGCTGCTTATCCAGCCGGATATCGGCCAGACCTTGCTGGTCACCACAACGTTTGCCGCCGTCTTTTTCATGGCGGGAATGCCTATGAAATGGGTGGCCGGGGTGGCCGCTGCTGTTCCGCTGGCGGGCGCAGGCCTGTTCCTGACGTTCGGACACATGCGCGACCGTCTTGACCGCTTCTTCTCGCCGGAGACGGCTGACACTCACCAGATCGACCGTGCGTCCGAAGCGATCCGTGCGGGCGGCCTTGTCGGTCGCGGCATTGGCGAGGGTGTGATGAAGCGTCACGTGCCCGACCTGCACACCGATTTCATCTATTCGGTTGGTGCCGAGGAATATGGACTGGTGCTGTCGCTGTGCATCATCGGCCTTTATGCCTTCATCGTACTGCGCGGCATGCGCAAGGCGATGAAGCTTGCCAATCCGTTCGAGCAGACGGCTGCTGCGGGCCTGTTCATGCTGATCGGCCTCCAGGCCTGCATCAATGTGGCCGTAAACCTCAGCCTGATCCCGACCAAGGGCATGACATTGCCGTTCATCTCCTATGGTGGCTCGTCCATGATCGCCATGGGGCTGACTGCAGGCTTTGCCTTGTCTTTGACCCGACGTCGTCCGGGGGCCTATGAACCCGGCGCGAACATTTCCTCGCGTAGCCGTATCCTGCCCTAGTCGTCGTTCTGAAGAACGGAACCCGAGAAACAATATGACTTCTGCGTCCCGCGTTTGTGTTGTTGCCGCTGGTGGCACCGGTGGCCACATGTTCCCGGCCGAAGCTTTGGCCAAGGTCATGGCCGCACGCGGCTGGAAGATCATCCTCGCCACCGACAAGCGCGGCCAAAACTATGCGCAGGCCTTCCCCGCTCAAAAGATCGTGGCGCTGGACGCGGCTACGGGCTCGGGCGTCGTAGGGATGCTGAAAGCCGGGTTCGCCATCATCAAGGGCGTGGGACAGGCCTCGACCGCCTATAATGCCAAGGGATGCGACGTGGTGGTCGGCTTTGGCGGCTATCCGTCTGCACCGGCTCTGGTTGCGGCTGTCGCGACCCGCCGCGCCACAGTCATTCACGAACAGAATGCCGTGCTGGGCAAGACCAACCGGTTCATCGCCGCAGCCGTCGACACCGTCGCCGCCGCCTTCCCGAATGTGGGACGCGCGCCCAAGTCGGTCGCAGACAACATCCATGTGGTGGGTAATCCGGTGCGACCGGACATCCGTGCCCTGTTTGACCGCACCTATGCGGCCCCGACGGCCAAGGGCCCGATCAACATCCTGATCACCGGCGGTAGTCAGGGCGCACGCATCCTGTCGGAAGAGACGCCCGAGGCGCTGGCTTCCCTGCCCGCCGACATCCGTGCGCGTCTGGTCGTGTCGCAACAGGCCCGCTACGAGAATATCGCTGCCGCCAAGAAAATATACGCCGATGCCGACATCAATGCCGAGGTCGAACAGTTTTTCGATGACATGGCCAAGCGCCTGTCGACGGCCCATCTGGTGATCGGGCGGGCAGGGGCCTCGACCTGTTCGGAGCTGGCGGTTGCCGCCATGCCGTCCGTCCTGATCCCGTTGAAGATCGCGACCGACGATCACCAGACCCTGAATGCCAAGGTTCTGGTGGATGCGGGTGCTGCACGACGTATCGCCGAAGATGACTTCAGCGCACCGGCCCTGAGTGCCGTTGTCGGTGAAATCCTGTCTAACCCTTCAAACCTCGCGACCATGTCCGCGGCGGCCAAAAGCGTAGCCATTGCCGACGCCGCGGAACGCCTTGCCGATCTGGCCGAGGCGGCTGCGGCGGCGCGCGGCCGCTAAATACTGTTGGCAGCCTAAGGCGGGCGCTTGGGGACAGTACGGAACGCGGTTAGGGTGGGGGCATGCCTCAGTTTGTCAAAGATCTGACCGTCACGGTTTTCGCCCTTTGGAACCAGTTCAACTGGCTGCCAAAATGGGCGGTGATCAGCATCATTGTCGCGGCCTTCACCTTTGCGGGTTGGGCGGCGAACTATGCGGTCTTCTTTGTGCTGCAGTTTTTAGCCCGCAAACGCGATGTCTTCTGGCAGCGCGCGCTCGAAAAGGCGCGGGTCCAGATCGGCGTGCTGGTGATGATAGTCGCGATGGCGCTGGCCGTGACGGTCTCGCCGCTGTCGGTCGAGATGTCGATCATCACGCGGCGGACGCTACTGTTTGCGTTCCTTCTGGTCACAGGCTGGACCTTGGCGGGGCTGGTCGATGCCGGGGCCACGGCCCAGCTCAAACGCTACGACACCGAAGACGACGCCAACACCCACGCTCGCAAGCGGGTAACCCAGACCCGCATTCTTCGCCGCGTTTTGCAGGTATTGATCCTGCTGGTGACGCTGGGTTTGGCGCTTCTGACTATACCGGGCGTTCGCCAGTGGGGCCTGTCGCTGCTGGCATCGGCGGGTGTGGTCGGTATCGTTGCGGGTCTGGCGCTACAGCCTTTCCTCGCCAACCTGATCGCCGGCATCCAGATTGCCACCGCCCAACCCATCCGCATTGACGACGCTGTTGTCGTTGAAGGCGAGTGGGGACGGGTCGAAGAGATCACCTCAACCTATGTGGTGGTCAAGCTCTGGGACTGGCGCCGTATCGTTCTGCCGCTGACCTATTTCATTCAGCGTCCTTTCGAGAACTGGACGCGCATGGATACGCGCCTTTTGGCTCCGGCCTTTCTGTGGGTGGACTATGAAGCGCCCATCGACCGTCTAAGGACCAAGCTGGAACAGATCGTCCATGGCTCCATCCATTGGGACGGCGATGTGGTCTCGCTGGTGGTGTTCGACATCACCGAGCGCACGGCCAAGATCCGTTGTACCGCCAGCGCCCGCAATGCTTCTGCGGCTTTCGACTTGAAGTGCGAGATACGCGAGAAGATGCTGGCCTTCATGCGCGACGAATGCCCCGAGGCCCTGCCGCGCGACCGCGTGGATGTGGCGCAGGCCAAGCCTTTGCCCAAGGGCGCGATCGTTCTTAACGAAGGCGCTTAATCAGCGTCACGTGTCAACTGGATAGCCTTCGACAAATGCGTCGCGTCCACGCGAGGCTCGACCCATCCGCAAGCCACAGCCGCCAGTTCGGCGGCTTCTCCTCCGGGCGATAGCTCGATGACCGGGCCGTCAATCGGCATCACGGGGCCTATCACCAAGTCGTCTCGCAAGGACGCATAGTCCATGCGTTGGCCTGTCTTGGCGATACAGTCGAACTGCCACCAGGAATAGCCGCCGATGTAGTTCTTTCCGCCAATGGCGGATGGCTCCGCGCTCAACTGCACGCTGCGCATGCGGGCGTTGGCCCCGTCGCGAGTGATGCTGTCCAGCTCGGCGAAATAGACGAACCGGCCTTCCCGCACCAACTGCATACGCACGTCTTCTGGCTCGGCAGTCTGGCCACCGGTGAATGCGAGAACTATCGCGAGCGTAGCAAGTTTTGACACTGTGTGAGAACTCATCGTTAATCGGCGTTAGCTAAGCTACAGGTTAATGACCCAACCGCATCTTAACGCCACAGCCACCACCAATATCAAATCGTCCCGACCCGTGGGACAAAGAGTGACTGTGCTCGGCCAACAGATGGACCTGATGACAGGGCGTCAGGTGTTGGAGTGGGTGGTCTATGCCGCGCGCGGCCGCCGGCGTGCGATTGTCGCCAACCACAATCTGCACAGCCTGTATCTGGTCGAGCGCCATCCCGAGATGGCGCGCCTGTATGACATGGCCAATCTCATTCAGGTCGACTCCATGCCGTTGATCCGGTTTGCGCAGATGACCGGAAAACCTGCCAAGGCGGAGCATCGCTCGACCTATCTCGACTGGCGCGACGACTTTTGGGGATTGGCCCAGCGGTTTGGCTTGCGCGTCTTCTATCTGGGCGGGGAGCCCGGCATCGCGACGGGTGCCGTGCGTATGATGGAGATGGCCTATCCCGACGTGCGCTTCTCGGGCCATGACGGCTTTTTCGACGTGACCAAGGACGGCGAGGCGAACCAGAAGGTTCTGTCGACCATTCGGCGCTTTGCTCCTGATATTCTGATGGTTGGCATGGGAATGCCGCGTCAGGAAATCTGGATCGCCGAAAACTATGAAGACCTACCGCCGTGCGTCGTCATGCCAGTAGGGGCCGCTTTCGACTATGAGGTCGGTGCCCAGAAAGCAGCGCCGCGTTGGATGGGCGACTGGGGGATCGAGTGGCTGTACCGACTGTGCAGCGATCCCAAGCGACTGGCGTCCCGCTACCTTTATGAGCCGTGGTTCCTGCTTAAACCCGCCTATCGGGACCTGATCAGGCGTTGATGATGGTCTCGGCCTGTTTCAGGTCGACGCTGACCAGCTGGCTCATGCCGCGTTCGGGCATGGTCACGCCATAGAGGCGGTCCATCCGGCTCATCGTCACCGGATTGTGGGTGATGCAGATGAAGCGGGTGTCGGTGCGCGAACGCATTTCGTGCAGCATCTTGCAGAAGCGGTCGACGTTGGCATCGTCCAGCGGCGCATCCACCTCGTCCAGCACGCAGACGGGGGCAGGGTTGGCCAGGAACACGCCAAAGATCAGCGCCGCTGCCGTCAGGGCCTGTTCGCCACCCGACATTAGGCTCATGACCGACAGGCGCTTGCCGGGCGGGCAGGCGTAGATTTCCAGACCGGCTTCCAGCGGGTCATCGCTTTCTACCAGCTTCAGTTCGGCCTGACCGCCACCGAACAGGGCCTCGAACAAGGCTTTGAAATTCTCGTTGATGATCTCGAAGGCGGCGAGCAGGCGCTCGCGGCCCTCGGCGTTCAGTTCATCAATGCCGTCGCGCAATTTGGCGATGGCTTGGGTCAGGTCGATGCGCTCGGACTTCATCGCGCCCAGGCGGTCGTCGTATTCGGCGGCTTCCTCCTCGGCCCGCAGGTTGACCGCGCCCAGCGCCTCGCGCTCGCGTTCCAGCGCGAACAGCAGGTTCTCGGCCCCCTGCGTATCCGGCGGGCGGGCGATGGCATCTTCCTGAAGCTTCTTGCCCAGTTCTTCGGGCGTCATCTGCGCGGTTTCGCGCAAGTTGCGGTCGGCGTCGGCCAGCTTTTCATCGGCCGCTTCGGCGCGGGCCTGAAGGGCGGCGCGGGCTTCGCGGGCCTGACCGGCAGCGGCTTCGGCGGCGCGGGCGGCGCGGTCGGCCTCGGCGGCGTCGAACTCGACATGTTGCAGGGCGTCGGTCGCAGCCTTTTTGCGGTTCTCGGCAGCGATCAGCGTGTCCATCAGCTTGCCGCGTTGTTCGGCAAATCCGGCGGGCGCTTCCTCGGCTTTCTTGAGCTGGGCGGCGGCCTTTTCGGCGTCCTTTTCCAGCGTCTTGATGCGGGCGGTGGCTTCTTTCGAGCGTCCGATCCAGCTTTCATGGGCGCGGGACAGACTACCGAGGCGTTGTTCGCGCTGCTGGCGGTCACGCAGCTCCTCGTCGCGGCGTGAACGGGCGTTCTGCGCGGCCTGACGGGCGTTGTCGGCAGCGCCGCGCGCGGCGTTCAGATCACCGCGCAGGGTGGCGATAGTTTCGGACGCTTCCTCGATGTTTTGCGCGGCGCCGTATGCAGTCTGCGCCTCAGCTGTTTCGGCATCCAATCGAGCGACGGTCTCGTCCAGCGACTGTGCGCGGGCTTCCTTGCGGGTTTGCTCCCTGCGCAGATGCTCCAGCCGGTCGCGGGCACTGGCGACGGCCTTGTCCAGACCGAACGGGCGGGTACGTGCCTGTTTGACGGCTTCTTCGGCAGCGCGGAATGCGTCGGTAGCGGCACGCATGGCGGCTTGTGCCGCCTCCAGTGCAGGACGCCCCGCGTCGATCTCGGCTTCCAATTCCGACAGGCGCGTGCGCTGGGCCAGTCGCACGGCGGCGGGGCGCGGAGCCTCGGCGCGGCTGACGAAACCATCCCAGCGATAAAGGTCGCCTTCCTTGGTCACCAGACGCGCACCGCGCGGCAGACTGCGGGCGAGGTCGGCGACGCGGTCACGCGGGGCAACGCCGCAGAAAGCCAGACGTGCGGCAAGTTGTTCGGGCGCATTCACATGGGCCGACAAAGGCTCGACGCCATCCGGCCAGCTATGCGGCGAGGCCTCGGCTCCGGCCCAGTGCGCAGGGGCAGCATTGTCTAGCGCGGCATCCAGATCATCGCCCAGAGCAGCGGCCAGTGCGGCCTCATAGCCCTTACTGGCCGAAACCTTATCCAGCGCTGGGGCATGCTGGCGCTTACCCGTGACGAGCAGTTGCGCCAGACCACGCGCTTCGGTTTGCAGACGACCCAGACGGTCTTCCAGTTCGCGGGCCTTGGTGCGGGCGTCCTGCTCGGCGCGGGCGGCGTCACCACGAGAGGTCTCGGCAGCTTCCACAGCTTCGCGGGCAGCGACCAATTCGGCTTGGGCGTCGGCCAGCGCCTTTTCGGCGGCGGCAATCTCCGGCGTTTCCAGCGGACCGAGGGCCTCGCGTTCGCGCTTGGCCTGATCGCGCT
>NZ_JSYD01000113.1:0-21531 GCF_054824005.1 Brevundimonas sp. GN22
TAGGCTTTGCTCCACTTAGCGCGTTTAAAGTCGAGGCTGAGCCGTGCAGGCTTCATGGTCAACTTGTGCAAGTTTTCACCTTTTCGGCCAAAAGCGCGTTATTGAGGGCGTAATGGCTAAAAATCCCAAGCGCCCCGTAGCGGGCCTCCCCGATAAAGACACTCTCCTCGCCTTCCTTCGTGAAGCCGGAGAGGCCGAAAAGTCCGATATTGCACGCGCCTTCGGCCTGAAGGGCGCGGAGCGGCGCATGCTGCGAGAAATGCTGCGCGAGTTGGAGGCCGAGGGCAAACTCGGCAAGCGCGGCCGCAAAGGCTTTGCCGAAGTCGGCACCCTGCCCCCCGTCGGCGTAGCCGATGTCGTGGCCCGCACCGACGATGGCGAACTGGTCGTCCAACTGGTCAAGGGCGATACCGACGCGCCTCAGGCCATTCTGGCCACTGACAAAGACCGTCGCGGTTCCGCTCCCGGTCTGGGCGACCGCCTGCTGGTCAAGTTCGAGCGCGTTGGCGACAATGAATGGATCGCCCGCTTCATCAAGAAGCTGGACGCTGACGGCCTCAAGATTCTTGGCGTGATCCGCAAGGGTCATCGCGAGGTCCGCATCATCCCCGTCGACAAGCGCGACAAGGATGTTCTGACCGTCGCCCCTGCTCAGGCCGAAGGCTTGAAGGACGGCGATCTGGTGCTGGCCACCTCCCAGCGCGGCGAAGGTCGCTACGGACCCAAGCGCGGCAAAATTCTGGAAGTGATCGGTCGCGAGGACGACCCGCGCGCCGCCTCGATCATTGCCATCCACCAGAACAATATCCCGATCGGCTTCTCCGAAGCGGTCGAGGCCGAGGCGAACGATCAGGAACTGCCGACGCTCAAGGGCCGCGAGGACCTGCGTCACATTCCGTTCGTCACCATTGACCCACAGGACGCCCGCGACCACGACGACGCCGTCTATGCCGAGCGCGACACGGACGAAAAGAACCCTGACGGCTGGGTCGTCTGGGTCGCCATCGCCGACGTCGCCGCTTACGTTCGCCCGAACACGGCGCTGGACCGCGAGGCCCGCGCCAAAGGCAACTCGACCTACTTCCCTGACCGCGTGGAGCCCATGCTCCCGGAAGTGCTGTCGAACGGACTTTGCAGCCTGAAGGAAGGCGAGAACCGCGCCACCATGGCGGTGCGGATGGTGTTCGACAAATCCGGCACCAAGATCGGTCACAAATTCACGCGTGGCCTGATGCGCTCGCACGCCAAGCTCTCGTATGAGCAGGCACAGGCCGCCATCGACGGCCAGCAGGACGACACCACCGGCCCCATCATGGATACCATTCTGTATCCGCTGTGGAACGCCTATGCCTGCATGCTCAAGGGCCGCGAGCGTCGTGCTCCGCTGGCCATCGAAAGCCTTGAGCGCCGCGTGAAGATGTCGCCCAATGGCGGCATTGAAGCCATTCTTCCGCGCAAGTCGCTGGAAGCGCACCGTCTGATCGAAGAGATGATGGTGCAGGCCAACGTCTGCGCCGCCGAGACCCTTGAGAAGGCCCGCACGCCCCTGATCTACCGCGTCCACGAGACGCCCAGTCAGGAGAAGATCTTCAATCTGGCGGACTTCCTGCACACCATCGGCAAGAACTGGTCCAAGGGCGAGGCCCCCACCACCAAGCGATTCAACAAGCTGCTGGGCGAGATCAAGGACACCGAGCACGCGGAAGTGGTCAACGAAGTGGTCCTGCGTACCCAGATGCAGGCCTTCTATAGCACCGAGAACCTCGGCCACTTTGGTCTGAACCTCGACCGCTATGGCCACTTCACCTCACCGATCCGCCGCTATGCCGACCTTATGGTGCACCGTGGCCTGATCCGGGCGCTGAACCTCGGCAACGATGGCTTGACGGATCGCGAAGTGGCCGAGCTATCGGGCGTTGCCGAGCACATCACCGACACCGAGCGCCGCTCGATGGCGGCAGAACGTTCGGCCATGGACCGCTATATCGCCGCCTTCCTGCAGGACCATGTGGGCGCGACCTTCAATGGCCGCATCACGGGCGTGACGCGCTTTGGTCTGTTTGTCCGTCTGGACGAAACGGGCGCGGACGGTCTGGTGCCGGTGTCTTCGCTGGGCGACGAATATTTTGTCCATGACGACCGCAGCCACGCCCTTGTCGGCGAACGTTCGGGCAAGCGTTTCCCGCTGGGCATGAATGTTCAGGTGCTGCTCGTCGAGGCCACTCCGGTGACGGGTGGTCTGGTTCTGCAGATGCTGTCCGAAGCCGCGCCGCGTGATCCGAATGCGGCCCAGCCGCGTCTGGGTATGCGCGGTCGTAACGACAACCGCCCCGGCCATCGCGGCAAAGGGGCTGGCGGCAAAGGCCCTGGTGGCGGTCGCTCGCGCAATGGAAACAAGCCCAACGGCGGCCTGAAGGGCGTCCGCAAGGGCAAGCGTAAGTGATCGAACCGTTCGACGCGAAACAGGATCTGGCCGATGCGCCGCGCGTCGGGGGGCAACAGCGCCCCCGCGATGCGGCGACCCTGATCCTTACCCGCGGCGACAAACACCTCGAAGTCCTGATGGGCCGCCGCGCCGACAGCCATGTGTTCATGGCCTCGAAATGGGTCTTCCCCGGTGGCCGTATCGACCCGTCCGACTTCAGGGCTGGCTATACGGGCGATCTGAACACCGACACCGCGCGACGTCTGGAAATGGAAATGCCCGCCAGACGGGCCCGCGCATTGGCCCTGACGGCCATCCGCGAGACGTTCGAGGAGACAGGCCTGATCCTTGGCCTGAGGGCTCCTGTGGCCTCTGTGGTCGGCCCATGGCGCGAATACCGTCAGGCGGGCGCTCTGCCCGACCTGTCGTGCCTGACCTATATCGCCCGCGCCATTACCCCGCCCGGCCGTACGCGCCGCTTTGACGCCCGCTTCTTTACCGCGCCCATCGAGGCGCTGCGCGATCCGGACGACATCGTCGGCTCTGGAGAGCTGGACGAAATCGCATGGCTGCCAATCAAAGAGGCCATGGCGCAGGACCTACCCTCCATCACCCGCTTCGTTCTGGGCGAGGCACTGGAGCGGATGGAGTATCCCGACCGCCCCCTGCCCTTCGTGCGAATGCTGCACGGCCAGCACCGCATCGAACGCCGCGGCTAAAGACATCAAAAAAGCCGCCAGATCATCTCTGGCGGCTTTTCTCTTGTCGGGCCTGACCTATTCGACGACCGGCTTGGTCAGGTCGAACTCCACGCGGAAGTGGCGGCCCGTCGGGCGTCGCAGTTCATAGACATAGGTCTGGGTCGGGTGGACTTCGACGGCCCAGATGTTGGTGTTCGAGGCCGAGGAGTTGTTTGCAGTGAACAGGTCGATTGATTCCTGATCCACCGGAAACTCCTGACGCTTGGGCGAACCGTCCTGAGTCGTCTCGCCCCCGTACCAGTGCAGAGTGTGGGTGGTGCCGTCCGGATCGCGGTGATCGTGCTTCAGGCGCATGCCGTTTTCCGTGCGCGTGATAAACCACGTGCGCGAATGGTCGTCGCCCACCCAGAACGGGACGCGAATCTCGTTCGCTTCGCAGTCGCGCACATGCATCAGCAGGCGTTTTCCGGCGAAATCACCGTCTGTCGGGCCCGGATTAATGACCTTTCCCTCGAATCTCTGACCGCAGAGCGTCGCCAGATTCGCGAAAAACTGGTCCTGGGAACTAGCGCCCTGCGTATCAGCGGTCGCCGATCCGGCGGCTAATATGCTGAAAACAGCGGTAGAAATGGCGATTAGGGGTGCAATTCGGTTCGATTCCATGGCATTGAGCCTACCGAACCGGATGTGATGCTCAACGTGGCATTCCGCCCGTTGACTTTGGCGCGTGTGCGAGTATGTTCCGCGCCTTCCATTTCAAGCGGCTTTCGCCGTCGCAGAGGTTTATTCCGATGGCCAAACCGGCTTCGATCAAGATCCGTCTGAACTCCACCGCAGACACCGGCTTCTTCTACGTCACCAAGAAGAACGCTCGTACCATGACCGAGAAAATGGTCGTGAAGAAGTACGATCCGGTCGTGCGCAAGCACGTCGAGTTCAAAGAAGGCAAGATCAAGTAAGTCACTGCCCTGCGTGATGCAGGGCGGCTCTTACAGCCTATAGAAAACGCCCGACTGTTCTGCAGTCGGGCGTTTTTGCATGTCCGGTTCCGCTCACAGAAGCAGCAGGAGCCTTAGGCCGCGCGGATAACCACCTGATCGCGGCCCAGCGACTTGGCTTCGTACACGCCCTGATCCGCACGTTTCAGCAGGGTATCGGGCGTATCACCTGGTACAGACGCCGCCACACCGACCGAGACTGTCACCGCCAGCCCCTCGCCCATGCCCTTGGCACGGAAGGGCTCGCGACTGACATCCAGCCGGATACGCTCTGCGATACGCTGGGCATCCTCCAACGAGGTGCCGGGCATAATGACCACAAACTCTTCGCCGCCCAGACGGCAGGGCAGATCAACCGCGCGAACATTCGTCGCCAGCCGCACAGCGAACTCGCGCAGGACCTCGTCGCCCGCATCGTGGCCAAAGCTGTCGTTGATCGACTTGAAGTGGTCCAGATCCAGAATCAGTGCCGCAATCGTATCGCCGCCATGGTTGGCGCGCGCGACCATGGATTGGAGCTGGCTGGTCATATAGCGACGGTTATGCAGGCCCGTGAGCACATCCGTGACCGCAGCCTCGAGATTCCGCTCCAGTCGCTCGCGCAGGAAGTCGGTGTAGCGTTTGCGTTTGACCTGAGTAACCGTGCGAACCGCCAGTTCATCGGGATCGACCGGCAGGGCCACGATATCGTTCGCCCCCAGTTCCAGCGCCTTAACCAGACGCGGGCGGTCGTCCATGTCGACGATGGTCAGAATGGGCAGGCTGCGGGTCACCTCGCGCGCCCTTAAGTGCGCCAGCAGCCGTAGCCCATCAAATCCCTTGGTTGCAGCGTTGATGATCATCAGATCCACGCCGCACATTGAGGTAGCGAGTTCGCGATTATCCGCGGTCACGCGCACAGGCCGGTGGTGCTTGGCCAACTGGTGCAGCAGGCGCTCGGCTTGCTCGTCATTATCATCCACCAGCAGAATCCGTCCGCCGGTGCCGCGCAGTCGCTCGACGCTCGAATCGGCAATGCCGATGCGGCGCACACTCTCCTCGCGCTCGCGTAGTTCGTCGATCACAATCTTCAGGCGTGTCAGGCTGCGGACCCGCGCCATCAGAATCACGTCGTCCAGAGGCTTGCTCAGGAAATCGTCGGCCCCTGCCTCGAGCCCGCGCATGCGGTCCTCACGACCATCCAGCGCCGTCACCAGAACCACCGGGATATGGCGCGTCGCCGGATCGTCCTTGAGTTTGCGGCAGGTTTCAAAGCCATCCATGGACGGCATCATCACATCCAGCAGGATGAGGTCAGGCTGTTCGATCCGTGCAATCTCGAGCGCAGAGGCACCATCCCGACAGGTCAGGACGTCGTAATATTCGATGGTCAGCTTGGCTTCGAGCAAACGGACGTTCGTGTCGACATCGTCGACAACCAAAATCCGCGCACTCATGCTTTAGCCTTCCAGATGCTGCCGAACAGTATCGAGGAAGGTTGTGACCGAGATTGGTTTGGAGATGTAAGCCTCACAGCCGCCCTGCCTGATGCGCTCTTCGTCGCCCTTCATAGCAAAGGCTGTGACTGCAATTACAGGGATATTACTAAGTTCTTCGTCCTCTTTGATCCATTTTGTCACTTCCAGTCCCGAAATCTCGGGCAACTGGATGTCCATGAGGATCAAATCCGGCATATGGGCGCGCGCAAGTTGCAGCGCTTGCATCCCCTCGCGGGTTTGCAGCGTTTCGTAGCCCTGAGATTCGAGCAGATCATGAAAAAGCTTCATGTTCAGCTCGTTATCCTCGACGATGAGGACTTTCTTGGACATCCAAACACCTTGGCGCTTCAATGAAAGCCCGCCGCAAATCGGCTATAAGGGCCCCTCTTTCTCGACCTTGCCCCGCTCAGTCTTAAGCTGACGTGAAGGCGGAACTTTCCGGAGACGAAAACTGGCCATCCAGTCCCTTTGCCGCGACTGCCTTTGGACGGGCGAGGTGCAACAGCGCCGCTGTCCGTTGTGCGCATCGCCGCGCATGATGAATCATGCGGAACTAGGCCAGCTGACGATGGCGCATCTGGATTGCGACGCCTTCTATGCCTCGGTCGAAAAGCGCGATCGGTCCGAGCTGCGCGACAAGCCCGTCATCATTGGCGGCGGAAAACGCGGGGTGGTGTCCACCGCCTGCTACGTCGCCCGCCTGTATGGGGTCGGCAGCGCCATGCCGATGTTCAAGGCGCTGAAAGCTTGTCCCGAAGCAGTCGTCATCAAACCGGACTTCGCAAAATACCAACACGAGAGCGCCCGCATCTTCGGTACTGTCGGCCAGCTGACGCCGTTGGTGCAGACCCTGTCGCTGGACGAAGCGTGGATCGACCTGTCGGGCACCGAGCGCCTGAACGGCGGCTGTGCGGCATGGCAGTTGGCCCGTCTGCAAAAGTGGATCGAGGAAGAGGTGGGCCTGACAGTTTCCATCGGCCTCGCCCCTAACCGCTTCCTCGCTAAGATCGCGTCCGAACTGGATAAGCCGCGCGGCTTTTCGGTCATCGGCAAGACCGAGGCTAAGGCCCTGCTGGCTCCGCGTCCGGTGAAAATCCTCCCCGGTGTCGGCCCTGTTTTCAGCCAGCAACTTCGCTCTGATGGCTTTGCTACGGTCGGTGATCTTGCCAACGCCGACGTAAAAGACCTGATCCGCCGCTATGGCGAAAGCGGTCTGCGCCTACATGAACTCAGCCACGCCCGCGACAGCCGCCCCGTGAACCCCGATCATGACCGCAGGGGTATGAGCGCCGAGACCACCTTTAACGAAGACTTTTCGGACCGTGAGGCACTGGAGGCCGAGCTTTGGCCGTTATGCGAGAAGCTGGCCAGCAAGGCCCGCCGCGACGGCGTATCCAGCCGCGTGATCGTGCTAAAACTGCGCCGGACCGACTTCAAGATCGTTACCCGCCGGATCACCCTGCCCGATCCGGTACAGACGGCGCGGGCGTTGTTCAATGCGGGTCGCGGCCTGCTGAGGCCTGAGCTGGGCATCCCCTATCGGCTGATCGGCATCGGTATGGCCGATGTGGTCGACGCCCACGACGCGCCTGCCGGACTGTTTCAGACCGAAGAGACCCGCGCCCTCAAAACCGAAACCGCCATCGACGCGTTAAGGGCCAAGTTCGGCTCCAACGCCGTGGTGGCAGGCCGCGTCCTCAAGAAACCCTGATCGATTTCGATCAACTCGGGTGACGCAGGGGCAGACACGGACAGTGCCCCGCGCTACATCCTGCCGAACCCCCATTTATGGAGATTGATATGAGCATCGAAGCCCGCCTTACCGAACTCGGCATCACCCTGCCGGAGCCCGCCAAGCCGGTCGCCTCCTATGTCTCCTATGTCCGCTCGGGCAACACCCTGACCATTTCGGGCCAACTGTCGAACGATGCCAGCGGCGGCATCAAGGGCACCGTCGGTGTCGACGTGACGCCGGAAGATGCCCAAAAGGCTGCCCGCCTGTGCGGTCTTAACCTGATCGCCCAGATCAAGGCGGCTCTGGATGGCGATCTGGACCGCGTGGTTCGCATCGTGAAGCTGGGTGGCTTTGTGCAGGCTGGTCCGGACTTTGAAGCTATCCCGGGCGTGATCAACGGCACCTCGGACCTGATGGTTGAAGTCTTTGGCGATGCCGGCAAGCACGCCCGCTCGGCTGTCGGCGTGTACAAGCTGCCGCTCGGCTTCGCCGTTGAAGTGGACGCCATCGTCGAGGTGAAGTGAGCCTGAAGCTTCAGGTTCACGGCGGGGTCGCCAGTATCGGACGCGAGGCTTGGGATAGTCTCGCGGCTCCGACCGGCGACCCGTTCGTCACCTATGATTTTCTGAACGCCTGCGAGGCGTCTGGCAGTGCCGCCCCCGAACAGGGATGGGCACCCCGCCACCTGACCTTGCACGATCAGGAAGACCGTCTGATCGGAGCCATGCCGCTGTATCTCAAGGGGCATAGTCAGGGCGAATACGTCTTCGACCATGCTTGGGCCGACGCCTATCAGCGAGCCGGCGGTCGCTACTATCCCAAACTGCTCAGCGCCATTCCCTTCACCCCTGCCACAGGCCCGCGTCTGTTGGTGGCACAAGGTGCCGATCCCGACACCGTCCGCGAGGGACTGGTTCAGGGAGCCGTCATGGCTTGCGAGCAGATGGGGCTGTCGTCGCTGCACGTGAACTTCCCCACCGAGGCCGAATGGGACTTCATGGGCCAGCACAAGCTGATGCAGCGTCAGGACATCCAATACATCTGGCGCAATCAGGATTGGGCGACGTTCGACGACTTCCTGTCCGCCCTGTCGGCCAACCGCCGCAAGACCATCCGGCGCGAACGGCGGGAGGCGCAGGAGGGCCTGGATATCAGCATCCTGACGGGCACGGACATTACCGAACCCCACTGGGACGCCTTCTTCGCCTTCTACATGGACACCGGCGACCGCAAATGGGGCCGCCCCTATCTAACGCGGGACTTCTTCACGCGCGTCGGGCGTACCATGGCCGACAAGATCGCATTGGTGATGGCCTTTGATGGCGATACGCCCGTCGCAGGCGCGCTGAACTTCATCGGACGCGATGCTCTATATGGTCGCCAGTGGGGCACACTGATCGACAAGCCGTTCCTGCATTTCGAGCTGTGCTACTATCAGGCCATTGATTTTGCATTGAAACACGGCCTGTCACGCGTCGAGGCGGGCGCGCAGGGAGACCACAAGATCGCGCGGGGCTACCTGCCCTCGCCTGTCTTTTCGGCGCATTATATTTCCGATCCGGCTCTGGCCGATCCTGTGGCGCACTACCTCAAACAGGAAGGTCCAGCCATCGAAGCCGAGCGCATTGCGATGACCGCGGGTTTATCGCCGTTCAAACGCGCCGATTAATCGCGAACAATGGTCGCAGAGGCGGAACCCAGAGCCTTAACAAACGCTTTCTTCGGTGACTCCATTCTCCCCCCGAAGAGGACATAAAACATGACCGACCAACGCATCGAAGGCACCTTTGACGAAGTCGAAGGCAAGGTGAAAAGCGGCATTGGCAACCTGACCGGCGACACCAAGCTGAAGGTTGAAGGCGCAGCCAAAGAAGCATCCGGCCGTGCCAAAGCCGCCTATGGCCGCGTGATCGACGGTCTGGACGGTCTGGCAGACAAGGCCCCGGCCGACCTGCGCGAACCGGCCAAGAAAGGCATCGAGTTCGCCCGCAACAAGCCGCTGCTCACCACCGGCATTCTGGCCGGTGCCGCGATCCTGCTCAGCGGCTTGGGCCGCCGTCGCTAAGACCGCAGACACCCAATGAAAAGGCCCGCCTCCATCGGGGGCGGGCCTTCTTTTATGGATCAGAGAACGACCCTTAGGCCGTCTCTTCTTCCTCTTCCTTCGGGGCGCTGCCGCCGCCAGCGGTGATGTCGAAGACGATCTTGCCGTCCTTCAACTGCACCTTGACGTGGCCGCCACGGCTGAGGTCGCCGAACAGGATGTCATTGGCCAGCGGCTTCTTGATGCTCTCTTGAATAACGCGGCCCAGAGGGCGTGCGCCGTACAGTTCGTCGAAGCCGTTCTTGGCCAGCCAGTCGGCGGCGTCGTCCGTCAGTTCGATGGTAATGTTGCGGTCTGCAAGCTGGGCTTCCAGCTGCATAACGAACTTGTTCACCACCGAGCGGATCGTCTCGGCACCCAGCGGCTTGAAGGCCACGATGGCGTCCAGACGGTTGCGGAACTCCGGCGTAAACAGGCGCTGGATGGCCTTTTCGTCCTCGCCCTCGACTTTGGCACGACCGAAGCCGATGGCGTTGCGGGCATTGTCCGCCGCGCCAGCGTTGGTGGTCATGATCAGGATGACATTGCGGAAGTCGACCTTCTTGCCCACCGCATCCGTCAGCGTGCCATTGTCCATGACCTGCAGCAGGATGTTGTAGACGTCCGGGTGCGCCTTCTCGATTTCATCGAGCAACACGACCGAGTGCGGGTGTTGATCGACAGCGTCGGTCAGCAGACCGCCCTGGTCGTGGCCGACATAGCCCGGAGGCGCGCCGATCAGACGGCTGACCGTGTGGCGCTCCATATATTCAGACATGTCGAAGCGCTGCATCTCGATGCCGAGCGTGGCTGCGAGTTGCTTGGCGACCTCGGTCTTGCCGACGCCGGTCGGTCCGCTGAACAGGAACGAGCCAATCGGCTTGTTCGGATCGCGCAGACCTGCACGTGCCAGCTTCATCGCCGCCGACACCTGGTCGATAGCGTCTTCCTGACCATAGACCACGCGCTTAAGATCGGCTTCCAGCTCGCGCAGAGCTTCGGTGTCGGACTTGGACACCGACTTGGGCGGGATGCGCGCCATCTTGGCGATGACGGTCTCGATCTCCTTGGTGCCAAGGGTCTTCTTGCGCCTGGATTCCGGCAGCAGCATCTGCGATGCACCGGCTTCGTCGATCACGTCGATCGCCTTGTCCGGCAGCTTGCGGTCAGTGATGTAGCGGGCCGACAGATCCACCGCCGCACGGATGGCCGCATCGGTGAAGCGCAGCTTGTGGTGCTCTTCGTAGGTCGATTTCAGACCCTTGAGGATTTTCACCGTGTCTTCGAGGGTCGGCTCGTTGACGTCGATCTTTTGGAAACGACGGACCAGAGCGCGGTCTTTTTCGAAGTGCTGGCGATATTCCTTATAGGTCGTCGAACCCATGCAGCGCAGGGTGCCCGAAGCCAGCGCAGGCTTGAGCAGGTTGGATGCATCCATAGCACCGCCACTGGTGGCACCCGCGCCGATCACGGTGTGGATCTCGTCGATGAACAGGATGGCGTTCTCGTGGGTCTCGAGTTCCTTGACCACCTGTTTCAGGCGCTCCTCGAAATCACCGCGATAGCGCGTACCCGCCAGCAGCGAGCCCATGTCGAGCGAGAAGATGGTCGCACCCTTCAGCACGTCCGGCACTTCATCGGCTTCGATCTTGCGGGCCAGACCTTCGGCGATGGCAGTCTTGCCAACGCCCGGGTCGCCGACCAGCAGCGGGTTGTTCTTGGTACGACGGCATAGGATCTGGATCGAACGATCCACCTCGGCCTGACGACCGATCAGCGGGTCGATCCGGCCTTCGCGGGCCTTTTCGTTCAGGTTGACGCAATAGGCTTCGAGCGCCTCGCCGCCCTGTTTGACGACGGCACCGTCCTCGGTTTCTTCGAGGCTGGCACCACGGGCCGGACGGCTCTCGCTGGAGCCCGGCTTCTTGCCGATGCCGTGGGCGATATAGTTGACCGCATCATAGCGGGTCATGTCCTGCTGTTGCAGGAAGTAGGCCGCGTGGCTTTCACGCTCGGAGAAGATGGCCACGAGCACATTGGCACCGGTCACTTCTTCGCGGCCAGAAGACTGGACATGGATGACCGCGCGCTGGATCACGCGCTGGAAGCCCGCGGTGGGCTTGGCATCATCACCATCGGCGGTGGCCAGTGCGGCCAGATCGTTGTCGACATAGTGCGACAACGAACCGCGAAGGGTGGTGAGGTCGACGTTGCACGCCTCCATGACGGCGGCAGCGTCGCTGTCGTCGATCAGGGCCCAAAGCAGATGCTCAAGCGTGGCATATTCATGCCGGCGCTGGTTGGCATAAGTCACTGCGCGGTGAAGCGTCTCTTCGAGAGGACGGGAAAATGACGGCATGAAGGGCTCCTCTCAGTCCTTTTCCATGGTGCATTGCAACGGGTGTTGATGACGACGCGCGGTCTCGGTCACCTGAGCGACCTTGGTTTCGGCCACCTCGTATGTGTAGACCCCGCACACCCCGACCCCGAACTGATGGACGTGCATCATGATCCGGGTCGCGTCTTCACGGCTCTTTTGGAAGAACCGCTCGAGCACGTAGACGACGAATTCCATCGGCGTGTAGTCGTCGTTCAGGATCAGCACTCGATAGAGCGAGGGCCGCTGAACTTTCGGCTTTGTCTCGGTGACGACGGCAGCTCCGGCACCATTTCCGGCACCCTGCCCCTGTTCACCTGACCGCTTGATTGGCATTCGAAGTCCGTCTGTTTAGTCGTTGCTACTCAAAGATAGGTGATGATGCCCTGATTTGAAGGATCGTCCAGTCAACGAGTATGTGAGCGGGCATCATTTGGCTTACTGCTCTGCTTAATCCGCCAGACTGGCAAACGTTGCGCAAAGAAAAAGCCCCGACGCTTCCGCACCGGGGCTTTCAGTTTTGTCACTCGCTATGGGAGGTTAGCGAGCGGACTGGAAACCTTCGACAACGGCGCTGACGCGCGAGTTGATCGGCTGGAAGCTGTCTTTGACCGAAGCGGTCAGGGTTTCGGTCGTCTTGTTCAGGTGGGCCAGATAGGCCTCTGCCGACGACTTGGCCCATGCGGTTTGCAGCTCGAGCAATTCCTGGATCGAGCGAGCCTGCGTCAGCGACTGCGCGGCTTGCACATTATCTTCCCAGGTCTTCTTGCTGTAGGCGAGAACCTGTTGCGACAGGGCTTCGGCACCCTTTTGGGCAGCCGAGGCGCTCTCGACGACCGCTTCGAGGTTCTTCTTGCCGTGGCTGTTCAGCTCGGTCAGCGAGGTCAGTGAACGGTCAACGCCGTCCTTGAAAGCCTTCGCGCCAGCATTCTGAACAGCTTCGGCCTGAGCCTTTGCGTGGGCAGCGGTCTGTTCAACGGTTTTTTTCACGGTCTCGGTCGCGTCGGTCATGGGATAGTCTCCAAGGGCGATGTGTAGGGGCACAAAGCACGGGAACGCCCGCGCTAGAGAACAATGATCTCTATCTCGCACTTGCGAAATCAAAAATCAAGAGTTTTTGTGCGACGCAACATTCCTCTGGACGTTGCATCCGGTATCAGCCGATAAACAGCAGTAGACCCGAGGGCGATAACCAAGCCGTGATACGATGCGCGCGGTTGTGTAGCGCCAGATTGCCCACGCGGGCCTAGTCATAGAATCAACGTCCCGGCGGGGTTTGCTACAATCAAAGATTGACGCGATATTAACTGTGTCGAAACTCCTACCCCGCATTGTGTAACCTTGTCCGGCGCGTCGCCCCCAATCCGGCGCACCACAGTGAAGAGGCTTAGTCGCTGCTGATGAACCCCGCTATTCTCCGCAAGCCACTCCTGCTCAGCGCCCTTCTGGTCGGTAGCTCCCTGATCCCCACGGTCGGGCAAACGCCCCCGGTCGCACAGTCCAACGACAGCAAATATGCGTCGGTCGTGATCGACGCCGCCTCGGGCGAAGTCCTGTTCTCGCGCTTTGCCGACGAGCGTCGCTATCCGGCGTCCATCACCAAGGTCATGACCCTGTACCTCGTGTTCGAGGCGTTGGAAGAGGGTCGCGTCAAGCTGACCGACCAACTGACCGTTTCCCCGCGCGCTGCGGCCCAGCCGCCGTCGAAACTGGGTCTTGCTGCGGGTCAGACCATCAGCCTTGACGACGCGATGCGCGCCACTGCTGTTCGCAGCGCCAACGACATGGCTGTCGTTCTTGCCGAAACGATCGGCGGATCTGAATCCGAGTTTACCGCCCGTATGACCGCCAAGGCGCGCGAGCTGGGTATGCACAACACCCGCTTCACCACCGCCAACGGCCTGCCCGACACCCGTCAGGCCACCACAGCCAATGATCTGGGCATCTTGAGCCGCGCCGTGATGCGCGACTATCCGCAGTACTACCGCTACCTCGGTATCAAGGACTGGTATTACAACGGCCGCGACTATCGGAACACCAACGGCCTTCTGGCCATGGGCAACGGCTATGACGGCATCAAAACGGGGTTCACCAATGCCTCGGGCTATAACCTGTCGGCCTCGGCAGTTCGCAACAACAAGCGCCTGATCACTATCGTGATGGGTGGTCGCTCGACCGCAAGCCGCAACGCCCACGTTGCCGAACTGATGGACACCGGCTTCGACCTGACCCAGCGCCGTGACCGCGGCGAGCGCATCGCATCGACCCAAGGCTTCTTCGAGCAACGCGGCTATGGCATCTCCGCCGCACCGGTCGCCTATGCCTCTGCAACGACGCAGGCGGAAGGCCGCCCCTATACCGTCGAAGACAACGATGTCGCCTTGGTCTCGGCTCCGGCACCTCGCGCCGAAGCTCCGCGCCAAGTGACCCCTGCCCCGTCGGCGACCCGTACCGCAAGCCGCAACACGACCCGCGAAGCCGCCCCTCAAGGCCGCTGGGCCGTTCAGGTTGGAGCCTTCCGCGAAGAACAGGTTGCCCGCGACTGGCTGAACAACGTCAACCGCCGCTTCCGTTCGGAAATCGGCAGCGCGCGTCAGGACGTCCAGACCGCCAATGGTTGGTACCGTTCGCGCTTCACCGGCATGACGGAAGACAAGGCAAAGTCCGCCTGCGAAGCGCTGGCCGCTCGCCGCGTCACCTGCATGGTCGTACAGCCGGGTTGATCCCCGGCTGTCACTTTTCCGCTTACGCCAGGAAAGTCACCCGTCCAGGGGCAGTTTGTGCAATCGCGCAGAGGTCCTCGGTCGGACGCAGGATCATGCCATGCAGCGTCAACTGGGCACCGGCTGACAGTTCGCTAGCGATTTTGATCAGATCTTCGGTCGGGCGCACATCTGCGTGCAGCACCAGGCTGCCGCCCGCCCGCGCGATAGCGCAAAGATCATCGATAGAACGTTTCTTCATCGGTCTTCCTCGCTATGTTGTCGAATCCGTATGAAGCACCGCGCACCCGCACGCAATACGAACCTTTGCCAGTAGGCTTATTGCGTCGCCTCTGGCGTTATCGGACTTTGTTCTGTTAACTAAGTCTTGGATATCGGGAGAAATTCATGAGCCTGCACGGCACATACGACAGCGAGAATGTGTTTGCGAAAATCCTTCGCGGCCAGATCCCCAGCGTGCCCGTATGGGAAGACGATCATGTGCTGGTGTTTATGGACGCCTTCCCCCAGTCGGAAGGCCATACGCTGGTCATTTCCAAAGCGTCCACGGCCCGTAATATCCTCGAGGCAGAGGCCGACACATTGGCGACTCTCACGGCCGCGGTTCAACGCACTGCGCGCGCCATTGATAAGGCGCTGGCTCCGGACGGTATGGTGGTGACCCAGTTCAATGGTGCCCCCGCCGGTCAGACGGTCTTCCATCTGCACTTCCACATCATCCCGCGGTGGGAAGCCAAGACAATGGCCGGTCACGGTCAGGGCATGGCCGATCCCGAGCAGCTCAAAGCCACGGCCGAGCGTATCCGCGCTGTCTTGGTCTGATAGCAAACGCCCGCCCTATTGCGTCCGAGAGATTCTCTCAGCATAAGGCAGGCCGCGCCGGCGTAGCACAGCGGTAGTGCAGCGGTTTTGTAAACCGAAGGTCGGGGGTTCGATCCCCTCCGCCGGCACCAGCATTCCACGGGGAGACCAGCCTTGCAGGGCAGGTTTCCCCGTTTTGCTATGAGCGCCCCTTCGTCCGACATAGTGCCCTTTGATATGGGCGCGAATTAAATATAACGTCGATACCCAAGGTTGTGACACGCTACGCATCCGCGTTATGCGCCGAGGGACAAAAGATGGGTGCAGGACGGATCTATATCGCAGCCTATATGCCTGCGATCGATTTGACGGGGACGCCCGTCGGCTTCTCAGAACTCTATTTCTACAAGGATGGTACCCGCGAGCCGGAACCCGTCTTTCAGTCTCCGTCGCTGGATGATCCGCATCCCCAACCGATTGAGGCCGACGCGAACGGGCATTTCCCGCCGGTGTTTGCCGACAGAAGCAAGGTGTTTTGCGCGGTCGTCACGTCTCCTACTGGCGATGTCATTCAACCACTTCAAACAGCGCGACCACATCCATCCGGGGCCGCTTTATCCCGGCGATCTTTACGGCGCTGCGCCCGCTCTGCCCTTTAAAGGTACTGTTCCCGCCAATGATCTTGTTGCGTTTCTGGGCGACAGCATCACCGGGTCCGGCATCGAGAACTATCTCGAAAGTATCCGCGACAGCGCCCGGGGTATGGGGTTCTGGGTGCCTACGCTCACGCGGCAGGCATTCCGGACCCATCAGAACCTGAACTTCGGTGTCGCGGGCGACCCCACCGCCAGCATCGCGGCCCGCGTGGACTATGTCCTGCAAAGTGGCGCGGGCACCTGTGTAGTGTTGGCGGGCACCAATGACATCGGCATGTCGCTGGACGCGGCCAAGGACAATCTGGCGACCATCTTCAAACGCCTGACCGACGCCAACATCCTGACCATCGCCGTTCCGATCCTGCCCCGCTCAATTGACGCCGAGATCGGGCGCAAATGGCGACACGCACTCAATCGCTGGCTGCATCAACAGGCCGGTGTCTTCCCGAACTTCAGGGTCATCGACGCCGATCCGGCGTTTGGTGATCCGTTGGCGCCGGACGGAAGGCCCGCGCCCTATTGCACCTATGACGGCGTCCATCCGATGAGTTTGGGCAGCTACTACATATCCCGACCTGTCGCGCAGTATCTGTCGACGCTGCGCCCTGCCCGTCCCCTCCAGACCGACTGCATCCATGACGTTTTCGAGGCTGGTCTGAACGAGACCGGCTGCCTCAATCAGAACCCGCTGATGATTGGCAACGGCGGACAGGTGTTTGAAGGCTTTGCTCAAGGCTCGGAGGTTGCCAACAAATGGCACATAGCCCGCAGCGAAGGCGGCGGCGACGTCTCAAAGCTGGAGATGTCGGCCAGCAAGATCATATATCCGCGCACCGGACTTCCCGCCCAACGCCTCGCGTGGAAGGGTGATGTGATCGGCGGGTGGCAAACCCATCTGGGACTAACCGATTACGACATTGCCTATCAGCACCATCTACAACCCGGCGACGAAATCGAGTTCATTGTCGATCTGGACGCGCACGGTCCACTGGATGGCGTTGCCTGTCTCGCAGCAATCCTCACCGCTCATGATGACGGGCACGACCGCTCGGTCATGGCGGGCTCAAGCAGTGTCGGTGATATGTTGAAGGGCGTGGGTTACAGCGGTGTCCTGCGCACGCCCGCATTGGCGCTCGGCCCGAACTTTCGTGCCGGTTCTACTGTACGCTGCGACATCTGGGTTTATTTCCACAACGCCCCCGGCCATGGCCTCGATGCCTGCATCGACATCATCAGCGCCTCGGTTCGCAAAGTCGTAGCTTAACGCTGGCCAGGGGCCACTTGCGCCTCATCGCCCGTTGGCGCATGTCCGCGCTATGCCCTTCATTACCTTCATACAACCCGACGGCACCGAACAGGTCGTGGACGCCGACAGCGGTGCCAGCCTCATGGCTTATGCGACCCGTGATGGCGTACCGGGGATCGAGGCTGAATGCGGCGGGGCGATGTCTTGCGCGACTTGCCACGTGCATGTCCTGCCCGAATGGCAGGCCATCGTCGGACCTGCGTCCGATCAGGAACAAGGCATGCTGGACTGGCGGGACGAGTTCGATCCCGCAGCATCACGCCTGTCGTGCCAGATCATCCTGACAGACGACATGGACGGCATGCGGGTAGCTGTCCCGCAGATCTAAGCGGTTAGACCGCCGCGCTCTTAATGGGCGCGGCCTCGTCGGCGAGGACTGCTGGGTTGATGGCCATGGCTTTGCCGATAGCCTGTTTTCCGAACATGAAGGACTGGGCCGCATTTATGGCTTCAACGCAGACGATGCGGTCGCCCTTCAGGTGAAAAACGGCAAAGCTGTTGACGTCGGGATCTCCGCGAACCACCTGACTGTCGGCACCGAACGGCAGTCCTGCGATCTGTAGCTTGGCATCATACTGGTCCGACCAGAACCACGGCACTTCGTGCGCGGGTTGCGGACGCCCTGTAATGGCGCTGGCGACCTGCTTGGCCTGTTCCAGCGCATTGGGCACGCTCTCCAGCCGGAACATCACATCATCATAGTGCGGCAGCGGACGGCGTGTCACATCGCCCACCGCAAAGATGTTGGCGTCGCTGGTACGGGCATCCAGATCGACGACGATGCCGTCATTGCATTCCAGACCTGCGGCGCGCGCCAGATCGTCATTGGCAATCGCACCGATCCCCACAAGCACGGCTTCAGCGTCCAACACCGACCCGTCTCCCAGGGTCACCGTATGGGCGGACACGGCGGACACCTCCACACCGGTGCGGATTTCAACGCCTTCCTCGGAGTGGCGTCGGGTGAAGAAAGCGGACAACGTCGGGGACGCAACGCGCTGCAGAACGCGGTCCATGCGCTCCAGCACGATGGCCGATCCGCCCAGCGCCTTTGCCGAGGCCGCGGCTTCCAGACCGACATAGCCCCCTCCGATCACCACCAGACGCTTGCCCTGGCCCAAAGCCGCCTTCAGGCGCTCAGCGTCCACCGTGGTGCGCAGTTCCAGAAGCCCCTGGTCCGAGCCGCCCGTAACCGGCAGTTTGCGCGCGCGAGAGCCCGTCGCGATCACCAGATGGTCATAGCTTTCGGCAGCGCCGTCATCGAAGGTCACGGTGCGGGCAGCGCGATCAATCGACACGGCAGAAACGCCAAGACGCAAGTCGATCGCGTTCTCCGCGTAAAAGTCTTCCGAGCGCAGTTGCAGAGAGCTTTCGTCTGCCTCGCCCTTCAACCAGGCCTTGGACAGGGGTGGTCGCTGATAGGGGGCAACCTTCTCGGTCCCCGCTAGAACGATCTCACCGTCAAAGCCGTATTGTTTCAGGAAGCCCGCGACCGAACCGCCCGCATGACCTGCACCGATGATAACGACCTTGGCCATGTAAATTCCTGATAACCAGACGAAACCGAGGGGTGCCGAGGCACCCCGTTCGACCCTTAAGTGGCGGGGTCCGCCGTCAGGGTCAAGCAATGCCCTGCGACATGTGACGCAGAAGCGCTGCGGCCACTTGTTGAAGGTCCTTCTATAGTTTACGGCCAAGCGCGGAAGGGCCGGATTTACGCGGGTCCTAGCCTGCCGGACAGCCATCAATGACTGCCAATAAGAACAAGCTGGGTCACACTATCGGCAATCGCGGTGCGCGCACCCGTCGCGCCCTGCTGGATGCCATGCGCGCCCTGTTGAACCAGCACCATTTGGGCGAAATACGTCCAGCGGATGTGGCGCAGATGGCCGATGTATCGGCTCCCACCTTCTACACCTATTTCAAGACCATCGAAGAAGCGGTCCTTGTCCTGTGCGAGGAAGCGGCCGAGGATTTTCAACGGCTGGCCGCCCATATCCATGCAGACTGGTCGGGCGAGCGCGGGTTCGAAGCCGTGCGCGCCTATGTACGCGAAGTGCTGGCCCTGTGGGACGAGCATGGGCCGGTTTTGCGGGTCGAGCACATGCTGGCCGACAAAGGCGAGCCAGCCTTTGCCGAAAGCCGCATCAAACGCCTTCGCCGACTGCACCTCGCGCTGGAGCGCCGCATTGCGCAGGCGCGCGCCAACGGCCTGCATCCGGTCGGGTTGAACCCGCGCCTGACCTCGTACGAGACCGCCAATCTGGTTGAGTCTGTTGCAGCCGGCTTCAAGCTCATGCGCCGCGCCGACACCGCCGAGGCTATTGTCGACACCACCGCCCATATCGTGCTGAAGCTAACAACCGGACGTTGATCTTTTTGGTCGATCAACCTGCATTGGTATATCAATGATATTCAACAGGTCACAGAACCGGAGGATGTCATGATTGCCCTTCTTATGAGCCTGATGGTTCAGGCCGCCCAACCCGCCGCCGTCCCTGCCCAATCTCAGGTTCAAACGTCGGTCCAAAATCCAGCCCAGGCCACGCCCGCTGCGGCCAGTACGCCGAACGCCCCGCGCAACCGTCCGCGCCGCGAGGTCGCCGACCAGTGCCAGTTCCGCGCCCGCACCGGCTCAATCCGCCGCCAGAACATCTGCTCGACGTCGCGACAGGCCGATGCCCAACGCGCGGTGGCCAGCCGGTACCTCGAAGAAGTTCAGGTTCCACAGGCTGCACCCGATATTCCCGGAGGCGGCCCCCGCTAATCCGAGCATAAAAAAGCCCCGGGGATGACCCGGGGCTTTTGGTTTTCACAGGCTCTGAACGATCACCCGGCACCGAGCGCTACGGCGACGTGATAGGTGATGAAGGCCGCCAGATAGGCCAGTGCAAACAGATAGACCACGAAGATCGCCGTCCACTTCTTGGAGCCCGTCTCGCGCTGAACCACGCCGATGGTCGGCAGGCACTGGGGCGCAAAGATGTACCATGCAAGGAAGGACAGACCCGTCGCCAGCGACCAGTCGTTGGCCAGAATGGTGGCCAACGTGCCCACGTTGTCCTCGGCATTTGCCACCGAATAGACGGTGCCAAGCACGCCCACGGCAACTTCACGCGCCGCCATACCCGGAACCAACGCCACTACCATCTGCCAGCCGAAACCGATTGGGGCGAAGATAGGCTCGAGGAATTTGCCGATCATGCCTGCGAATGAATAATCGATCGCCGGCTCGGTCGCGCCTTCCGGCGGATAGGGGAAGGTCGCAAGCGCCCACACGATAATCATCAGGGGCAGGATGATTTTACCTGCGCGCGCCATGAAGATCTTGGCACGCAGCCAAAGGTTCATCAGCACCGACTTCACATCGGGAATCTTGTAGGCTGGCAGTTCCATCATAAACGGCTCGACCATGCCGCGCCAGAACACGCGACGGATGACCAGCGATACCAGCAGCGCACTGACGATACCCGCAGCATAAAGGCCAAACATCACCAGACCTTGCAGGCTCGCCCAACCCCAGACCTTGGTGTCCGGAATGAAGGCGGCGATGATCAGCGTATAGACCGGAATACGGGCCGAGCAGGTCATCAGCGGCGCAATAAGGATCGTGGTCAGACGGTCGCGTTTCGCGTTGATAACGCGCGTCGACATGATACCCGGAATGGCGCAGGCAAAGCTGGACAGCAGCGGGATGAAGGCGCGGCCATGCAGCCCTGCCCCACCCATGATCTTGTCCATCAGGAAGGCGGCACGGGCCATATAGCCCAAATCTTCCAATACGATGATAAACAGGAAGATCAGCAGGATTTGCGGCAGGAACACCAACACACTGCCCACGCCGCCGATGAGGCCATCCACCAAGAGGCTGCGCAGCAACTCGTTCGGCACCGTCGCGCCGATCCATTCACCCAGCACGCCGAACGCGGCTTCGATGCCGTCCATCGCGGGTGTGGCCCACGTAAACACGGCCTGGAACATCACGAACAGAATGCCGAGCAGGATGGCCAGACCCGCCACCGGATGAAGCAGCACGCTGTCCAGCTTGCCGGTCATGGTGTCGGGGTGTTTCGGCGGCTTCACATAGGCCTTCATCATCCGCTCGGCCTCGCGGTGCGCGACGCGGATTTCAGCGGCCGACGGCTCGTGCCACTGGCTCTGGGTATCGGCCGCAGCGAGCTTTGCCTGGGCCTCGATGGCGGCAATCAGCTCCGGCAGACCGCGCTTGCGCGTGGCGACCGTAGTGAC
>NZ_JSYD01000114.1:0-6460 GCF_054824005.1 Brevundimonas sp. GN22
GGCGCGGGCCGTGGTGGCGGTGGTGCGCGAGGTTCTGGACGGACTGGCCGTATCGGATGGCGGCGTGACGGGTGTCGTGCGGGTGCGCGGAGCCGAGGTTTTTGCGGGCAGCGAGGGGCGGGTGTCTTACGGGACGGTGCGTCTTCGCGCGGTGATGGAGGGATAGATGGCGGTGCAGAGCGGGCGCGACATGCTGCTGAAGATTGCGGGCAGCGGCGGGACTTTTGTGACGGTGGCGGGTCTGCGGGCGCGCACGATTTCGCTGAATGCCAAGACGGTGGATGTGACCGATGGGGATAGCTCTGGGCGCTGGCGCGAACTGCTGGCCGGGGCGGGTGTGAAGTCTGCGGCGGTGTCGGGGCAGGGGATTTTCAGGGATGCGGCGTCGGATGCGCTGATCCGCGAGGCCTTTTTCGAACAGTCGGCCAAGCGTTGGCAGTTGGTGGTGCCGGACTTTGGTGTGCTGGAGGGGCCGTTCCTTGTCAGCGCGCTGGAGTATGCGGGCGAGCATGAGGGCGAGGCGAGCTTTGCGCTTTCGCTGGCCAGTGCGGGCGCGGTGGAGTTTTCGGCGCTGTGACCAATGCGGTGAGGGGCGAGGTCTGTGTGGAGTTGGCCGGAGCGCCGCGCCGTCTGTGCCTGACGCTGGGGGCGTTGGCGGAGATGGAGGCGGGGTTGGGCGTTGTCGGCATGGGGGCCTTGGCCGAGCGGATGGTGTCGATGTCGGCGGGCGATCTGATGGTGGTGCTGGCGGCCCTGCTGCGCGGGGGCGGTGAGGGGGAGTTGGCGGATCGGCTGGGGGCTGCGGCGGTGGAGCCTAGGTGCGCAGCGGAGGCTGTGGCGGCGGCGTTCAGGGCGGCGGTGTGACGGCGGATGCCAAATCCGCACATGTCTGGGGCGTGATGCTGAGGCAGGCGCAGGCGATGGGGATATTGCCCGAGGCGTTCTGGCGGCTGTCGCTGAGGGAATGGCGGATGCTGACGGAGAGCGCGGGGGGCGGTGGTGTGAGCCTGCCGCGCGGGGTGTTGGACGAGATGATGGAGCGGTGGCCCGATGGCGGACGAGTTTGACGGTTTGGGCGTGGCCACGGCTGAGGCTGCGGCGGCGCTGGAGGGGCTGAAAGAGCCTGCGCAGAAGGCGGCGGGGGCGATCGAGGAGGCGTTTTCGAAGGCGGGGGGATCGCTGTCGCGGTCTCTGATGCGGGCGGCCAAGGATGGCGAGGTCTCGATGGCCGAACTGGCGCGGGCGGTGATCGGGGCGATCAATGCCAGTGCAGGTGTGCTGGCCAAGAATGGCGGGCTGGGGGAGGCGCTGTCGGCGGCGGTCGGGGGCGTATTTTCGGGAGCGCGAGCTGATGGCGGCGCGGTTGCTGCTGGCGGGGCTTATCTCGTGGGGGAACGCGGGCCGGAGGTGTTTAGGCCCGGTGTTGGCGGGAGTGTGGAGCCGATGCGCGGCGCTTCGCCTGTCGTCGTCAATGTGATGGTGGATGGCGGGCCGCAGGCATTGCTGAGATCGGAGGCGCAGGTGGCGCGGATGATGGCGCGGGCGGCGGCGCTGGGGATGCGCTGAGCCTGCGGGGCCCTAGTGATCTGATAGGCGGTTCACTGTCTGCGAAGGGGAGCATGGGTGGATTCATTTGGACCTGACGAAAAAAGGGCAGCCGTGGCTGCCCTTTTCTGTGGTTGTGACCCGATTTAGAGGCCCTTGGGATTGGGGCCGTATTGGTTGGTGCCCGGTTGGCTGTCGGTGACGCCGATCCAGATCAGGAAGCCGATGCTGGTAACCAGCATGATCAGGACGCCGAGGCCGATGGCTCCCAGACCGCCTGCTGTGGCGAGCGCAGATGCGTCGCCGGTAGCAGCCGCCGCGAGGAACGCACCAGCCCCGCCGGCGAACATCACGAATGAGCCAATGATGACGCCTGCATAAGGGATGAGGGTGAGCCAGCCGGACTTGCCCATGTCATGCAGGCGTTTGACGGTGATGGCCACGTTCGGCCAGATGAGGGCCAATCCGATGACCATGTTGATCAGCGGAATGAAGCTGGTGACGAAGCTTACACCAAAGAGGATCAGGAAGCTGATCCAGAAGTCCTGACGGCGCAGGCGGCCATCAAACTTCAGTAGAGCATATTGCCAGTCGTAGCCGCTGCCGTTGAGGGCGGCGGCTGCTGTGCCGCCGGAAGCCGCACCGAAGGCCGCGGCAGGAGCCGTTGCCGTTGTCGCACTGGCGACTGCATCGCCGAGGATAACGATCTGGGTAGCGGTGGAGCCGGTGGGCACGAAGTCCACGGATTGGCCGACTTTGATTTCACTGCCGGTGTGGATGTCGTGACGGGCGAACAGGTAGGGCTGTCCGTCCTGACCCTTGATCGATCCGGTGCTTGAAACGGTGTCGTAGCTGGTGATCTCGCCGCGCAAATTCATCTCCTGAAGGAAATCGACGTCTGCCGAAATGGGGCGGAACAGTGGCGCAGGCGCAGGGGCACTGCAAGCTTAGGTTTAGAGGTATTTTCAATGTTTGATGAAGTACGTTTGCCCGCGCGCCTTGCGTTCGGGTCAACAGGCGGGATCGAGCGTCGCACCGAAGTGGTGGAATTGGCGTCCGGTCACGAGCGGCGGTCGACGCCCTGGGCGATGGGGCGCAGGCGTTATCTGATCGGCGCGGGCCTGCGTTCGCTGGACGATATGGCTGCGCTGACGGCCTTCTTCGAGGCGCGGCAGGGGCGGTTGCGCGGCTTTCGGTTCAAGGACTTTGCGGACTTCAAATCGTGCATGCTTTCAGGCGAGGTGACGCCTTACGATCAGGTGATCGGGACCGGCGGCGGTGACCTGAAGTTGTTTTCGCTGGTTAAGGCGTACGGGGACATGGTTCGTCCGATTGTGAAACCCGTTGCGGAGACGGTGTGCGTGGCGGTTGATGGGGTCGAAACGCACAGCTTCAGCGTTGATGGAGCGAGCGGACAGGTGACGCTTTCGGAGGCACCGCCTGCGGGGGCTGTGGTGACGGCGGGGTTCTTGTTCGACACGCCGGTGCGGTTCGATACGGATCGGCTGGAGGTGACGCTGGAGAGCTTTGAGGCGGGACGGATGGCGGCGGTGCCGCTGAAGGAAATACGCGGGGCGTGAGCTGCGCGACGGGATGATGATGGGGAGCCGTTTGGCTCCCCTTTTTTGTGCTTGGGGGATCGATGCGGGAGTTGGAAGGGGCGCTGGCAGCGCGGGTCGAAAGCGGGGCGGCGAGGCTGTGTCACGTCTGGCTGTTGGAGCGTCGGGACGGGGTGAAGCTGGGGTTCACGGATCACGACCGCGATCTGGAGTTCGAGGGTGTGGTCTGTCGGGCGGGAAGTGGCTGGACCCTGGGCAGTGGCGAGGCTGTGTCTGGAATGGGGGCGGGTGGTTGGTCGGCGTCGGGGGCGCTGGACGATGAAGCGCTTTCGGAAGCGGACATCCAGGCAGGGCTATTTGATGCCGCTGATGTCGAGCTGTGGCGCGTCGACTGGGCCGATGTTTCGGCGCGGGTGAAGCTGTGGGCTGGAACGTTGCGGAAAATCCGGCGTGAGGCGGGAGCTTTTGTGGCCGATCTGGAAGGCCCGATGGCGGTGCTGGATCGCGTGGTGGGGCGAACATACGGGCGCGACTGTGACGCGGTGCTGGGGGATGAACGGTGTGGGCTGTCGGCGGAGGTGATCGGGGGGCGTCGGTGTGACCGGACGTGGAGAACCTGTGTTGAAGAATTCGCCAATGGTCTGAACTTTCGTGGGTTTCCGGATATGCCGGGCGATGACTTTGTCCTCACGCGGGCGACGGGCGGCGTGCGCCGTGACGGGGCGAGTCGCCGATGAAGGGCGAGGCGATGGCGAAGTCGGCGAGGGGTTGGCTGGGGACGCCCTACCGACATCAGGCCAGCGAGAAGGCCGTGGGTGCGGACTGTCTGGGTCTGGTGCGCGGCTTGTGGCGTGAAGCTTACGGGGCGGAGCCGGAAACTGTGCCGCCGTATCGGCCCGAGTGGGCCGAAATGGGTGGCGAGGAGACGCTGTGGGCGGCGGCGAGGCGTTGGCTGGTCGAGAAGCCGCTGGAAGAAATGGCGATTGGCGATGTGCTGCTGTTCCGAATGGAGGCGGGGAGCGTGGCCAAGCACTGTGCGGTTCTGTCGGACGTATCGGGGCCGGAGCCGAGGATGATCCACGCCTATTGGGCGCGGTCGGTGGTGGAAAGCTGGATGGGGGCATGGTGGCAAAGGCGGCTGGTGGCTGTCTTTGGCTGGCCCGAGGGAGTGTAGGCGATGGCCAGTGTGACTTTGTCGGCGGTGGGCGGTCTGTTCGGCGGGGCGCCGATTGGCGGGATGCTGGGCCGGATGGTGGACGAGCGTATCGTCAGCAGCTTGCAGCCGACGCGACAGATCGGGCCGAGGCTGGAGAGCCTGAAGCTGCAAGGCTCGGCCGAAGGTGCGCCGATGGCCTGTGTGTTCGGGCGGGCGCGGGTGACGGGGCAGGTCATCTGGGCTGCGCGGTTTTTGGAACACAAGCGAAAGGCGTCGGGCGGCAAGGGCGGACGTAAGACGGTCGACTATGGCTATTCGCTGAGTTTTGCGGTGGCGCTGTGTGAGGGCAAGATCGACGGCGTGGGTCGCGTTTGGGCTGACGGCATGCCGATGGACCTAACGGGCGTGACGTGGCGGTTGCACCGTGGTGGCGAGGGGCAGGTGCCCGATCCGCTGATCGAGGCGATTGAAGGGGCGGCTCCGGCCTATCACGGGGTGGCCTATGTGGTGTTCGAGGATCTGAGCCTTGAGGCCTTTGGCGATCGTGTTCCGCAGTTGGGGTTCGAGGTGTTTCGTCGCGCGCGAGGAGATGAGCCGAGGCTGGAGGACCGGCTGGAGGGCGTGTGCCTCATTCCGGGGGCGGGCGAGTTTTGTCTGGCGGATGAAGTGGTGCTGAGGCGCGAGGGATTCTTGCGCCATGTGCCGGAGAATGCGGGATCGGGGCTGGGGCGTCCGGACCTTGAGGTGTCGCTGGATCAACTGACGGCGCAACTGCCCAATGTGAAGCGGGTCAATCTGGTCGTGGGTTGGTTCGGGACGGATGCGCGGGCCGAACATTGCCGGATCAAGCCGGGGGTGGAGCGTCGGGACAAGCCGACCGATCCGCTGGAATGGGGCGTGGCGGGGCTGGACCGCGCCGGTGCGCACCTGATTTCGGATGTGGACGGGGCGGTGGCCTATGGCGGGACGCCGTCGGACCAGACGGTGCGGCAGGCTATCCGCGCGCTGAAACGGCGCGGGCTGGAAGTGGTGATCTATCCGTTCGTGTTCATGGATTGCGAGGGCTATCCGTGGCGCGGGCGCGTGAAGGGGAGCGATGGTGCGCAGGCGGCGGCGGATGTGGCGGCGGTGTTCGGCACGGCCTCGGGATGGGGGCTGAGGCGACAGGCGTTGCACTATGCGAGGATGGCGCAGGAGGAAGGTGCAGACGGGCTGATTATCGGCTCGGAGATGCGCGGGCTGACGCTGACGCGTGATGCGGCGGGCGGGTTTCCGGCGGTGGCGCAGTACCAGACCTTGGCGGCGGAATGTCGGGCCGAGGCGGGGGCGCAGGTGAAGCTGGGCTATGCGGCGGACTGGTCGGAATATGCGGGCCTGAGGGATGGTGGGGAGGTGAGGTTTCACCTTGACCCGCTATGGGCCGATCCGAATATCGATTTCGTGGGGATCGACTGGTACCCGCCGATGGGGGACTGGCGTGAGGGCGCGGGCGGCGCGGATTCGGAAGCGTTCGCGGGGCCGTGGGATGCGGACTATCTGGCGCAGCAGGTGGCCGGTGGGCGCGACTTTGACTGGTACTATGCCAGCGCGGCGGATGAGGCGGCGCAGGTGCGCACGCCGATTGTGGACGGGGCCTATGGCGAGGACTGGGTCTGGCGGGTCAAGGACCTGAAGGGCTGGTGGTCGAACCGTCATTACGAGCGGGTGGACGGGGTGCGGGAGGCAACGCCTACCGCCTGGGTGCCGGGGATGAAGCCGGTGCGGCTGACCGAGTTTGGCTGTGCGGCAGTGGATCGCGGGGGCAATGCGCCCAATCTGTTTTCGGACCCCAAGAGTACGGAAAATGCCCTGCCGCCCTATTCAACGGGGGCCCGCGATGACCGGATGCAGAGGACGTTGCTGGAGGCGGTGCTGGGGCATTTCGATGATTCGGCCAACAATCCTCTGTCCGCGGTCTATGGCGGGCGGATGCTGGAAGGGGCGGACGCGTGGTGCTGGGATGCGCGGCCCTATCCGGCGTTTCCGGCACGGGGGGACCTGTGGGCCGATGCGGGGGCGTGGCGTACGGGGCACTGGCTGAACGGGCGTATGCAGGGTCAGGCGGCGGATGTTGTCGCGGCGCTGTTGAAACGTGCGGGGCTGGAAGACGGCGACTACCGCGTCGAGGGGATTGTCGGGACGGTTTCGGGCTTGGTGATTG
>NZ_JSYD01000115.1:0-10668 GCF_054824005.1 Brevundimonas sp. GN22
TGTTGGCCAATCGGGTGAAGCTGTCGCCCTTGGTGGGCTATCTGGTAGCGGGCGTTGTGGTGGGGCCCTTCACCCCCGGTTATGTCGCCGACACCGAACTGGCACCCCAGTTGGCCGAGGTGGGTGTGATCCTGCTGATGTTCGGGGTGGGGCTGCATTTCTCGCCCAAGGATTTGATGAAGGTGCGCCACGTCGCCTTGCCGGGTGCGCTGGTGCAGATTGCGGCGGCCACGGCCCTTGGCTGGGCGTTGGGTTACTTCCTGCTGGGTCTTGGCCATCTGGAAGCGACCCTGTTGGGCTTCTCCTTGTCGGTAGCTTCGACCGTGGTGCTGCTCAGGGCGCTGGAGGAGCGCAAACAGGTCAAGAGCGATATCGGCAAGATCGCAGTCGGTTGGTTGATCGTCGAAGACCTCGTGATCGTGGTGGCCTTGGTGATGCTGCCGCTGATCGTCCTCAAGGAAGGACAGGTGTTTGACCCAGCCGTGCTGGCGGGCAGCATCGGTTTCACCCTGTTGAAGGTGGCGCTGTTTGTGCTGCTGATGTTTGTGGTCGGTGGCAAGGTCCTGCCGTGGCTGCTGGTGCGGATCGCCCATACCAAGTCGCGCGAGCTGTTCACGCTCGGCGTTCTTTCGATCGCCTTGGGGATTGCGTGGCTGGCCTATTCGGTGTTCGGCGCGTCGTTCGCTCTGGGTGCATTCGTTGCAGGACTTGTGCTGAACGGGACGCCGCTGGGCCATAATGCGGCGGAGCGTTCATTGCCGCTTCGAGACGCGTTTGCGGTGCTGTTCTTCGTATCGGTAGGGATGTTGTTCGACCCGTCCATTCTGGTGATGAAGCCGTGGGCTGTATTGGGCGTGGTATTCATCGTCATCATTGGCAAGTCGCTGGCAGCGCTTGCGATCACGACGGCCTTCAAACTTGATCGCGCTACCAGCCTGACGGTTGCGGCATCGCTGGCGCAGATCGGCGAGTTCTCGTTCATTCTGGCAGCGATATCGATGCAGATGGGTGCGATGGCACGCGAAACGCATGACCTGATACTGGCGGCTGCGCTTCTATCGATTTCGCTCAATCCGTTCGTCTTTGCGATTATAGACCGGTTGGGAGCTCGCAAGCCCCCTGAGCCGCCATTGGAGCAACCGCGCGCTTCCGATGCCGAAGCTGTGGCAAAGATGATGTGACATTAAAAAAGGCCCGCCGTGAATGGCGGGCCTTTATGTTTTGGGTCCCTTTCAGAGGACGCCGATCATCTCCGCAACCAGCGGGTGGCGCACAATGTCCTGTTCAGCCAGCCGGATGACCTTCACGCTTTCCAGCAGTTCCAGCCGCTCGGCGATGTCTCCCAGACCCGAGACACCGGGCAGCAAATCCGATTGGTGTGGGTCGCCCGTGACAACCATGGTGGAATGCCAGCCAAGGCGTGTCAGCAGCATTTTGAGCTGCACGTAGGTGCAGTTCTGCGCCTCGTCGACGACCACGAAGGCGTTGTTTAATGTGCGACCGCGCATATAGCCGATGGGAGCGATCTCAATCAGTCCCTCGGCCATCAAGGCACGAACGCGCTTCATCGACAGGCGGTCCGACAGCGCGTCGTAGAGGGGGCGCAGGTAAGGGGCCAGCTTGTCTTCCATGTCGCCCGGAAGGAAGCCGATGCTTTCACCCGCCTCGACTGCCGGACGTGAAAGCACGATCCTGCCGACCTTGCCGGCCTCAAGAGCCTCGACCGCTTTGGCAATGGCCAAATAGGTCTTGCCGGTACCGGCGGGGCCGAGGGCGGTAACAAGGTTGTATCGGTCGATGGCCTCCATGAGTGCGGCCTGACCTTCGGACTTGGGCTTCAACGTCTTCAGATAGGCCTGATCGCGCTCGTCGTTCGACGGGTAAGGCGACCACCCCGCATGGTTGGGTAGCCGTCTGACCTTGGCATCCGGTGAGAACTCACGATGGTCCAGAACACCTTCGCGGACTTGACGCTTCACGGCTGAACGCTTGGACATGGATGCCTCCAGGCAAGAAAAAAGGCGAACCCGAACGGGATCGCCTTGGACGTTTGCATTGTGGGGAGGGTGGAGAAGCGCGCACCGCCGTCTCCGGGATCAGCCGTAAGTGTGCCTCGGCTCACGCCGCATGGCCGACAACCAACTGGTACCGAACACGTCAAACGCATCCTCCAGTGCAGACCGGACCGGGGTTGATCCGGCTTCGGATACGAAGGACGAATAGGCCCTCGAATCGCTACAACAGTTTCACTGTAACGTGGTTAGGCGAGTGTTAAAGACAAGAAATTGCAACGGCGGGATAACGAACCGATGAGCGTCTATCGTCTTGGAGAAGTGGCACCCTCTCTGCCTGCTGCCGGTGAATACTGGATTGCACCGAATGCGTCGGTAATCGGCAACGTGACCCTGATGGAAGGGGCCAGCATTTGGTTCAATGTCGTGGTCCGTGGCGACAACGATCCCATCACCATCGGCCGCAACAGCAACATTCAGGAAGCCTCGATCCTGCATACCGATACCGGCTATCCGATGGTGATCGGCGAGGGCGTCACGGTTGGCCACAAGGCCATGCTGCATGGCTGCAAGATCGGCGACAACAGCCTGATCGGAATTGGCGCGGTGGTGCTGAACGGGGCGAAGATCGGCAGGAATTGTCTGATCGGAGCGAATGCATTGATCACCGAAGGCAAGGTCATTCCGGATAACTCACTGGTGATGGGGCAACCGGGCAAGGTCGTCCGCGAACTGGACGAAGGCGGGGTGATGGGCCTGAAAATGTCGGCTTTGCACTATGTCGAGAACTGGAAGCGGTTCGCCCGCGAACTGTCCGAAATCTAGGCAAGCTGTACCATTCAGGGACGCCTGCGCCTGTATTGCCTCAGGGCGGAACGTCCGGAAGCCTGAATCGGCTATCCTGCACGGCCTGCGATTTGCAGTGAGGTCGGGGACACTGGTTTAGGAGTTCCCGATGCGGGTGCGGCTCAAGACAGTACTGGCTCCTGCTTCGGTGGTGGGACTTTGGCTTGTGACAGGATTGGCGGTGGCGGGTGACTACGGTTGCCGTACCTGTGCGCCGCCGCCTGCGCCGCCCACGCCGCCGCTGCCACCCTATAATGGCTGTGCCGGTGGCGGTTGCGCGCCCGTGACACCGCCGTGCTGTGCCGGAGGCGGGGGCGGCTCTGTCAATGTGAATGTGAACATCAACAATGTTTCGGCCAATGCCAACGCGAGCGCTGTGGCTGATGCCCGGAGCCGGGCCTATGGCCGCGCCGGTGCCGGAGCGGGCAGTGCGGTCATCGTCGCCGGTGGTGGCGGGGCCTATTTCAATGTGGATCAGCCTTATCCGCTGACGTCAGGCATGGCAGTGGAAGGCATGGTCGAAGAGCGCGTCCGCGTGCCGTTCAGTTCGACCCGCTCCTGGGAAAAGCGCTATCGCGTTCAGGCCAGCTGCATTGATGATCGCAATGTCCCGCATCCAGCATCTCAGGTACGTCCGTCCCGCGAAGTGCTGGAGAGCTATGAGGGCGAAATCTATCGCTGCATCGTTGGCACCAAGCTGCAGTGGACCAAGATCGATGCCGAGGGCGGCACCGGTGAAACCGTCGTCTGCGATAAGGGGCAGGCCCTCTGGTATGCCGGCAAGGTTCTGGAATGCCGCGCGCAAAAACCGGAGCGCGACTGCCACGAACGCTCGCTGCTGCGCCGTTATGGGGCAGGGGTGAAGGAGTTGGTGTTGCGCGGTGAGGAAACCATCACAGAGTACCGCGAGGAGGTCGTGCAACGCAGCCTCGCCACGTCCGGTACGCTAATGATGGATGGGGGCGTGGGTGGCCGGGTCTTCTGATCCGGAGGGGACACCCACGAACGAAAAAGGCCCCGGAGAAATCCGGGGCCTTTGACGTTTTCAGCCGATTATTCGGGGGCGCGGACGGCCTCGAAGGTCCAGCTGCGTTCCGGACGCAGATACTTCTCGGCGGCGGCCTGAACTTCGGCAGGGGTGAAGGCTTCCAGAACCGGAATGTAGTTCAGGTTCAGGGCTTCATCCTCCGGATAACGCTGCAGGGTGCTGAGCGTACCGAGCCAGAAGTTGTTGTTGGCCATGCTGCGACGTTGACGCTCGATCATCGGTGCGCGGGCGCGGTTCAACTCATCCTCGGTGATGGGCGTTGACTTGAAGCTCTCGACGACCTTGGTCACTGCCGCGCGGAAGTCCGCGATCTTCGACGGATCGACGTCACCCGAGACGGCGATATAGCCATATCCCGGATAGGTGCCCGACGAAGTTGCGCCCACGCCCGGAGAATAGGTCAGTGCCTGCTTCTCGCGGATTTCTTCCATGACGCGCAGTTCAAGCACCTGAGCCATCAGGCCCACGAGGCGTGCTTCACGACGGTCGCCCAGCGAGTCGGTACCCGCCCAGTAAACCGTCACAGCGGCCTGTTCAGGCTTACCGGTGTGGTTGAAGCGGTAAGGCTCGGCGCGTGGGGTGGGAAGGCTGCGAACCTTCGCCTCGGCAGGAGCCTCTGGCAGGGCCGAACGCATGGGCAGGGCACCGAAGGTCTTGCCGACGGCAGCGACGACCGCTTCGGCGTCAACGTCGCCGACGACAGTGATGTCGATGGGGCCGTTGGCAACGGACTCCTGATAGGCCTGTTTGATGCCATCGGCGGTTAGTGCCCTGACTTCCTCCACGGTCGGTTGGGTCGCGCGGCGGTCACCGCCCGACAGCACAACGGAGCCGTCCAGCGCCATGGCACCGCCCGGTGTAGCGCGCGTTTGCTCCAGCGCCTGCGGGTAGATGGCCTTCAACTGCTCAAGGCGCGCCGGACGGATGGCAGCGTCAGTGAAGTAGGCGGCCAGAACCTGCATTTGCAGTTCGAGGTCCTGCGGACGGGTGGTGCCCGACAGCGAGACTTCCTCGTTACCGACACTCATGCCGGCGCTGTAGGTGCGGCCCGCCAGCACGCGGTTAAGCTCGTCCATCGTCAGCTTGCCCACGCCGCCCGGCGTGAAGACCGCCGAGGCGAGGCTGAGCGGATCGAACTGGTCGCTGGGCAGAGCCAGATCACCCAGACCCGTTTCGACCGAAACGAGGATCTGGTCCTTGCGATAGTCGGTCTTTTTGAAGACCAGACGCACATTGTTCGGGAAAGTATAGAGGGTCGCGCCCGAGGCTTCGAAGGTCTTCGTCGCCGTGGGGGCCGTCGGCGTACCGAAGTCGGTATAGGGCCAGTCGGCGGCGGCGGCAGCTGCGGGCGGCTGGACCTCGACCTTCTGGCTGGCTTCGAGGATGCTGACGACAGCGGCCTCGCCGCCCTCGATCAGGGCAGGCGTCGTGACCATGGCCAGCGGGCCGGTGCCGTCCAGACCCTTAGCGGTCAGGGCTTTGACCTCTTCGACATTCAGGTTCGCGACCGCAGCGTTGAACTGGGCCAGTTCATCGGCCGGAGATGTCGGAACAATGTCGTTGTGGACGCGGCTCTGGATGCCGCCCGCCAAGGCCGCGGTTTGCTGGGTGTCGGCGGCAGCCACAGCGTTTTCCATCGCCGTGCGAATGACCGCGATCTCGCGCTGCAGTTCAGCCTCTGTCGGGCCGAACTGGATCATACGGCGCTGTTCCTGCTCGATGGTTTCGAGCGCGCGTTGCAGGCCACCCGGATTGAACGAGGCAGAGATCGAGCCGGTGTCGACGGATTTGAAGAAGGCACCGCTGCTGGCACCCGCGCCGATAAATGGCGGGTTGTCCTGACGCGAAATCTCGCCGAGGCGACGGTTGAGGACGGCAAGGCCCAAACTGCGAAGAGTGTTCTCGCGACGGTTGGCGAGATTGTCCGGACGCTCTTCGTACGGGCGGATGCGATACAGGCTGACAGAGGACTGTGTGCCCGGCTCGACATGGATTGCGGCTTCAGGCTCGCGGGCCCTGGCAACGCCGAGGTCCGGATCGGGGCCGTCCGGCGCATTGTTCTGCCAGTCCGAGAAAGCGCCTTTGATCTTGGCTTCCATCTGGTCGACGTCGAAATCGCCGACGGCAACAAAGGTCGCGCGTTCCGGGCGATAATAGGCGCGATAGAAGTCGATGAACCTTTGCGCCGGAGCGTTGCGGATGATGTCCAGATCGCCGATGGGCAGGCGATTGGCGACGCGCTGTCCGGGGACGAGAAGCGCGATCTGCGCTTTCAGGGCACGAAGGCCTGGCGTGTCGCGCGTGCGCGCTTCGCCGACGATGACGTCACGCTCGGCATTGATGGCGTCGACGTCCATCAGGGCGCGAGAGACTTGCTCACGCATGATACGCAGGGAGGCATCGACGGTTTCGTTGTTACCCCGCGGCAGTTCCAGCCGGTAGAAGGTTTCGTCGAAGCTGGTGGCCGCGTTCGTGTCCGCGCCGAAAGCCAGGCCCAGACGCTCGAGGATACGCAACAACTCGTTTTCCGGGATGTTCTCGGTCCCGTTGAACAGCATGTGCTCGGTAAAGTGGGCCAGACCCTGCTGGTCGTCGCTCTCGTTCAACGAGCCTGCGTTGAAATGCATGCGCAGGGAAATCTGGCCCGGCGGTGTCGCATTACGCATCAGGACATAGCGCATGCCGTTGTCCATGCGGCCAAAGCTCAAACGCTCGTCGGCCTTCAGGTCGCTTGCGTCTTGCGGCCACGGTCGGCCCTTGCTGGCTTCGGCCTGGGCGGAGGCGATCGCGGGGGCTTCGGCATAGGCTGCAAGAGGCAGTCCGGCACCGATGGTCAACGCAAGAGCAGAGACTGCTGGAAGCAGCAGGTGGCGGGAGGACTTCATGCGCTGGACACTCCTGTCGTTGGCGTAGGGACAGACGTCGCGCGAAAGTTGCGTGACGCCCTTATCTCCCTTTCAGGTCTAAGGGCGCATTTGTGGCCATCAACTTAATGAAATGTAATGTTCAGTGAACAGCGGATGTAACAGCGCATCAGTGACCAAGGCTAAGTTAAGTCACGGAAAAGCTTAGCCGCCCGGTCGCGTGACATAGAAGCTGGCTGTGTTGCCGGTTGCGGTAGTGCCTGTAATGACGGCCCGTCCCTGTCCGCCGATGCTGGTTACTGCGGTAGCCGATACGTTGCCATGATTGGTCTGGGTCGTATTGGCGTTCAGGATGCCGCCGCAGTCCGAGCAGGCATATCCGGTTACGCTGTTGCCGGCGGCATTAGCCCCGACGTAGGCGTCATAGCCATTGTGCGCGGTCAGTTCGGCCTGCACCGATACGCCACCCGAGTTGAATTGGCTGTTGTCGATCTCGACCCAGACGTCCTGATTGCTGACCGACACCTGATTGGCCACGCCATCGGCGACGGCGCGCAGATCGCCGTAGTCATAGGCATAGGTACTGGCTTGGCTTTGAACGCCGCCGATGTTCGACTGCCTCGTCGTAACAACCTGCGAGCCGCCCGCGTTCGATGCATTGATACGATTGGCAGCGGCGCTAGAGGTTGCGATGCTGTTCCATGCATTTGCAGCGGTGGCGACGGTCTCGGCAGAGGTCCAGCCTTCGGATACCTGTCCGACTTCAACGCGCTGGGCCGACGAACCAGTGGTGTTCAGCTGCGTCAGGTTTGCGGCGGCGTCGCTGGCGTAATAGGCCGCGCCCGGAACATAGCGCGCGGGCGCATAGGTCTCGGCCACCGTACTGCCGGAAGTCGACTGGCTGATCGCGCCCGTCGTCACGGCATTCTTCCCGCCCGCAGTCATGGCATTGCTATAGGCGGCAGATGACAGGCTGATGCCGCCGGTTAAATGGGCCTCGGTGTTGCCCAGGACTGTGCGCGCAATCGCCGATCCATAATTGGCTTGGTCACTGTCCAGAACCAGTTCGGCCCCGTTGGCGGCAATGCTCGCTTCGTTGGCGCGCGCCTGATTGACTGCGGTCACGCGACCCCCCGCTTCGTCTCCTATATATAGAGAGACCTCGGCCGAGGTTGTGCCGTGCTGGTACTGCCGGTTCTGGACCGATACATCCCGCTCTTCGGCCCCGCCTGCGAGTTGGTTTCCGAGCGCGGTGTTGGTCACTGTCACCTGTTGTCGGGCAACGACTACGTTCAACTGTTGTCCAGCGAAGATATCTCCGAACTGGATTTGCTCGTTCAGGACGATAGGCCTCGACTGGGCCGAAGCGTCACTCGCCGCGACGGCGCACAGCGCGAGGAGGGTACCCATCAGCGCGGTTGGCACGGGTTGGGTCATTGTTCGTGTCCGTATTGTGCGAGGCCATGGAGGTGGAGCGTCCACCAAGAGGATCATTGGCGGGGTCCATGCAGACGTCGGGGCTGGGCGCGCCGTACAGATTGCTCATGAACTCGACGGTGGCCCGCTCAACCAGTGCTCGGACGGCCAGTTGGACAGGCTCGAGCCCGCTGCTACCGGCCGATACGTCAAAGACGTTGCCGTTCAGGAAGTCGAACACGCCCGCCGAGATTTCGCGGCCGACGATCTGCTTCTGGTAGGACACCACATCCACGACTTCCAGCGTGGTGGTTTGAACGAGGCGCAGGTCGATTGCGACGTTCATCACGAACACGCGCCCGTTCACGAGGCCCGAGCCGCCGTTGTCCTTGACCTGGCCGCCCGCGATATCGAAACCGGCCGAGCGGATGTTGTAGTTCACCTCGGTGATGCCGCCGACCAGATAGAAGTCCGAGCCGGGAACCTGCCCGGCCAGAATGCGGCGATAGCCGGGATCTTGTGGATCGACCGGAGCGTCGCCGATCAGGCGATTGTTGGCATAGCGCAGCTCAAGCTCAGACACCGATGTGTCGTAACGCTCGACCAGCCGCGCTCCAGCCTTGGCCAAGGCCGAGTTCGCCATCAAGGATGCACCCTGAGTGATCTGGCGACCGCCATCGGCAGAGACAGTGCCGGTGTAGTCACTGATGCGACCCACAGCCATACGCGGCGACGGCAGGTCGTACCGGCGAGCATAGTCGGCCAGACAATATAAGGCGTCCGAGTACGGCGTAGGGTTGGACGTTACCGGCGCATTTCCGATGGGCTGGGCATAGAGACCGGACGGGCCGGCAGTCGGGCTGACGCATCCTGCCAGTACTGCCGATGCGGCCAGGAGGCCAACCGCCGAGCGAGCCGTGTGCATAGGCGAACGCTTCATGGGAACACCAATGTGCCATTGAGGACCGTTCCGGCGCTGATGTTGCCCGTATTGGTCTGGTTGGATTTGACGATGACTGTGTTGTGGTTGCCCTGAACGACCACATTCAGATTGTTGCCGATGGCCGTCGCTCCACCGATCGCCGAACCGCCTTGGCTGGATCGTCCTGTCGTCGCGCTCGATGACGACACCCCGCTGGACGACTGGTGATATGAGCTCGCACCGGACTGAATGATGCCGTCCACGATCAGGCGATTGCCGTTGCTGTCGCGCGTGGAGCCTGAGGCGCTCGTGGCCGTGCTATAGCGGGAGCCTGCGTAACCTGCCTGAAGCTGTCCCAAACCCTGGCTGCCAGACTGCTGGGCGAGGACGGCGCAGGGCGTGACGACGCTCACCGCGGTGATCGCCACGGCACTGCACAGTCGCAGAACCGAGATTTCCAGTTTGATACGCATTGGCACAGGCCCCCCGTAATGCGGGGAAACACAGCAACGCTTATGCCAGAGATATGGGACAGCTCTCACGAACGGCTTGAGGTTCGGCCTTGGCGCGTCCATCTCTCTATATATGGACCCCTATGTAACGCCTTCGCCCGAACGGCCCGCTCGCGAGCCAATCTTCAAAATCCCTTTTGTCCCCTTCATCGTAGCCCTGGGGCTGGTGGGGTTGTTCGTGGCACAGAGCCAGTTGGGCGACGGCGGGATCGGCATGGGTTTGCGCCCTGCTGATTTGTCCCAAGGATATCTGTCGGGACTGTTCACCCACATGCTGGTCCACGGCGGATGGACGCACGTTCTGATGAATGCGGCAGCGGTGGTTGCTTTCGGATCGCCTGTCGCGCGGGACTTCGACAAACCCTTGGGGCCGGTCGGATGGCTGGCATTCTTTACGGTGTGCGGTGTCCTGGCTGGAGCAGGCTACGCGGCTATCCATTGGGGGGATACGACGCCCGTCATTGGTGCGTCGGGCGCAGCCTTTGGTTTGATCGGCGCGTCCCTGCGCCTCCAAGCGGGTCCCGGTTTGCTGATACCGATCACGCATCCTGCTATCTTGCGCGGCGCTGCGGTGTGGATGGGGGTCAATCTACTGACCGGACTGTTGGGCGGAGCGCTTGCGGGGCAGGGGGCGGCGATTGCCTGGGAAGCTCATGCGGTGGGATTCGTTGCGGGAATCATCCTGATCGGACCGTTCCACTCTCTTTTCAGCCGCAAAAACCACCCGCTCCTTGCGAACCGCTGATACGCTCACCATATTTAGAGACGTGATTGGTCACAATCGCCTGAAATCGCGCCACATTTGTCCGCGTAGAGGGCGATTTGATCCCCAGATCGGCCCGAACTGTGGATGGAATTCAAGCAGGGCTATTTGATCCTTGTGAACCGTAAAGGCTGGGCCTACATCCCCGTCATCGGCGGCGGCCACTTCTTCGGAACGGCTCGCAGCGGTTAGTCAGCCTCCCAAACGCTTCTGTGTGTTTGGATTTTTCTCCATCAGTCGGGTTTCGGCAGTTTGGGAAAAAGATCGGAAGGTCGGGTTGACATG
>NZ_JSYD01000012.1:0-50549 GCF_054824005.1 Brevundimonas sp. GN22
ACTGAAGCGTGTCGCGCCACGGGCCGCGGCCTCGTTCAAGCAGCCCCGTCGTTCGGTCGTCGAAGTCGAGGCACCGAGTGATCTGGTCGCCGCCGCAGCGGGGACGGCCAAAGACGACATGGCGCGCCAATGGGTGGACGGGGATGCCACGGTCGGCGAGCACAAGCTGTCGGCTGTTGTCATCCTCTCCGAAAAGAACGGCGCACCTGCGGCTCGCATCTGGTCACGTCGCGCGGCCAACAACGACGTGGAGGGTATGATCAAATCGGCTCTGGCCGAGGTGAACCGCAAGCAAACCTTTGCAGCCAACGGCGTGGATGCCGATGTGGTCAAGGCGGTCGAGAGCTATCGGCCGGACGTGACCTTCCTGTCTCCCCGTGCGGCATCTGGCGGTGAGGTCAGCTTCCGCGACCGTCTGCCGATGATCATTGGTCTGGTCTGCGGCTTCATGATGTGGTCGCTGATCCTGACGGGAGCCACCATGCTGATGAACGGTGTGATGGAGGAGAAGTCGAACAAGATCCTCGAGGTCCTGCTGTCGTCGGTAACGGCGACCGAGCTTCTGGTAGGCAAGGTTCTCGGCGTGGCGGTCCTGACCCTCACGGTGATGGGTGGATGGGCCCTGATCAGCACTGTTGGCCTGTCTGTGACCCTTCCAGAGGTGGCGCGGGACATTGGCTCGGTGATGCTGGCCAACGGGCTGTGGCTCTACCTGCTGCTTTATCTTGTGGGTGGCTATCTGATGTATGCGGTTTTGTTCGCCGCCATCGGGGCCTTCTGCGAAACGCCGCGTGACGCACAGACCCTGATGGGGCCGGTGATGATGGCTCTGATCGTGCCGCTGTTGTTCATGCAGATGGCCATTCGTTCGCCGGATGCACTGCTGCTGAAGGTGCTGAGCTTCATCCCGCCTTTCACGCCCTTCATCATGTCGGCCCGCGCACCCAGCCAGCCGCCAATGATCGAGGTGATCGGCAGCCTGATCGTGATGTTCGCTTTTGCGGTCCTGATGATGTGGCTGTCGGGGCGTGCCTTCCGTGCGGGGGCTATGTCCGACGCCAAGCTGTCGTGGAAGTCCTTCCTGGGGGCCATGCGCAGACAGTAAGGCTCGCATTGGACATTGGTCCAAGACGGCAAAAAGGCGGGCTTCTGGCCCGCCTTTTTTATGCCTGTCGCCGAGACGGGGAGCAGGCAAAAGAAAACCCGCCCTGCGCAATCGCGGGGCGGGTTTTCTAGAAGCCATTGAAAGGGCGTCGCTGTATTAGCGGCCGCGACCCTTCGGTGCCGGCAGCAGGCCTTCGCGTTGTGCACGCTTGCGAGCCAGCTTACGAGCGCGACGGACAGCTTCTGCCTTTTGACGGGCGCGCTTTTCCGACGGCTTTTCAAAGTGCACGTGACGCTTCATTTCGCGGAAGCTGCCTTCACGTTGCATTTTCTTTTTCAGAGCCTTGAGGGCCTGATCGACATTGTTGTCGCGAACGAAAATCTGAACCAGGGTTCTCTCTCCTTTGGCCGCCCGCCGCGTCCTTTTGAAGGGAAGACGGGCAGACAAAACAAAATTCTGGTCCAAAGAGACGGGCCCCTTTGGATGAAGGCGGCGGAATACATGATCTTTGGGGGACTGTCCAGCCAACGCCGACAATCGTGATGGGTCGAAACCCAATCATTCTGCGGGTATTGTAGGTGAATGACCGATACTTCGCACACCACCGAGACATCGAACGGCCAAGAGCAGGCAGCCAAGGGCCCTGCGGACTGGGCAATTCGGACCGAACAAGCGGTTCTGGACGCGGCAATTGCCCGCGCGGGGCGTCTGGGTTGGAACAGCCAGCTTGTACGCGCGGCATGCGAAGCCGAGGGACTTTCCCTTGGAGATCAAGAGCTTCTGATTCCCCACGGGGCACGCGATCTGGCCGCTTTGTTGTCCCGTCGCCACGATGAGGCGGCCCTGAAGGCACTGGAGGCGACGCCTGCGCACACTCTGAAGATTCGCGAACGAATCGCGGCGGCGCTTTCGGCCCGTCTGGAGGCGGCGGCCAACGATGCCGAGGCGTCGAAAAAATGCGCCGGCTTCCTCGCGCTTCCATTTAACGCTGATCTTGGAATCAGCCTGACGTGGGAAACCGCCGACAAGCTGTGGCGCTGGGCGGGGGATACGGCCACTGACCAGAACCATTATTCCAAACGCACCATCCTGAGCGGCATTCTGGCTCCGGCCCTAACCATCCGCCTGTTCGAGGGCAAGGAGGCCGCAGACAAGTTCTGCGCCCGTCGCATCGAGAATGTGATGCAGTTCGAAAAGTGGAAGGCGGGCAAGGACTTCGACGCGCCGATGCGCAAGATCACCGACTTCCTTGGTCGTATGCGATACGGTCCCAAGGCCGGATAAGAAAAAGGGCCGCTCAAATGAGCGGCCCTTTTGATTAGAGGCGTTCCAGCACCTTGTTGATGTGGGCCATCTTGCGACCCTCGCGGGCTTCGCGCTTGCCGTAGAAATGCAGGTGGGTGTCCGGATCGGACGCCATGGCGTGCCAGTCGTTGATTTCGTGGCCCAGCAGATTGGTCATCTCGATCTTGGCATGGGCTTTGGTCGACCCCAGCGGCCAGCCTGCGATGGCACGAATCTGTTGCTCGAACTGGTCACAGCCACAGCCGTCCTGCGTCCAGTGGCCGGTGTTGTGAACGCGCGGAGCAATCTCGTTGACCAGAAGCGTGCCGCCGAGATCGAACAGCTCGACTCCGATCACGCCCACATAGTCTAGACCGTTCAGAATGGAGGTGGCGATTTCGACGGCGCGGGCTTGTGTGGCGTCATCCACTTCGACCGGAGCGATGGTGGTGCGCAGGATACCGTTCTCGTGGATGTTCTGGCCCAGCGGATAGACGGAAACGCTGCCGTCCGTACCGCGTGCAGCAATCACCGACAGTTCGCGCACGAACGATGCGCGGACTTCAAGGATAGACGGCTTGTTACCGACTGCAGCCAGCGCGGCCTCGGCTTCGGCGGCGTCCTTGATCCACACCTGACCCTTACCGTCATAGCCTTCGCGGCGGGTTTTCAGCAGGGCAGGGAGGCCGAGCTTTTCGATGGCGACGGTCAGGTCGTTCAGGTCATCGACCTTGGCGAAATCGACCGTGGTCGCGCCGACGCTGTTGAGGAAGGTCTTTTCGGTGACGCGATCCTGAGCGGTGGCCAGCGCACGGCCGTTGGGAGCCACGCGCACGCCCTCGGCTTCCAGCACGGCGACGACGGAGGCGGGGACGTTCTCGAACTCGGTCGTCACCACGTCGCTGAGGGCGGCCAGTTTTTTCAGGCCGTTCACGTCATCGTACGCAGCCTGAACATGGTGGGCAGCTACGCGCGAGGCGGGGCAATCGGCCTGCGGCTCCAGAACCGCGACGTCAAAGCCCAGCGTCGATGCGGCCTCGGCCAGCATGCGCCCCAACTGGCCGCCGCCAAGGATGCCAATAGTGGAACCGGGGGGCAGTGCGGCAATCGGGGCAGTCATACGCTTTAGTCCTCGACGGTTTCGAGTACGGATTCGGTCTGGGCGGCGCGGAAGTCGCTGAGGCGCTGGGCAATGCCCTCGTCCGACAGGGCGAGGATTTGCGCGGCCAAAATACCGGCATTGGTGGCACCAGCCTCGCCGATGGCGAGGGTGGCAACCGGAACGCCGCCCGGCATCTGGACGATGGAAAGCAGGCTATCCATGCCCTTAAGAGCCTTGGACTGCACCGGAACGCCCAGCACCGGCAGATCGGTCATGGAGGCCGCCATACCGGGCAGGTGGGCCGCACCGCCGGCACCGGCGATGATGACCTTATAGCCGTTGGACTTGGCCGAGGTAGCGAAGTCGTACAGGCGATGGGGAGTGCGGTGGGCGCTGACGACCATAGCCTCCCACGCAACGCCGAGCTGATCGAGCTTGTCGGCGGCCAGCTTCATTGTCGGCCAGTCCGAACGGCTGCCCATGATGATGGCGACAGGCGGGGTGGAGGCGGTCATGCTGAATAGCTCCCCATGCAGAAAGTGGCCGCTTATAGCAGGCGCGTTGCGTCCGCAACCAAGACCGTTAATGTGATGGGTCTAAAACCCAACACTCTTGAATAGCTTTGTTAGGCCGGAGCCCGAATTGGTCGAACTGTTAGCCAGTGATCGTGCGAGCCTGATCGCGCAGATCGAGCAGTTGCGTAACGAGGTCAGCAACCTGCGGGCAAGAGCTGAACGCGCCGAAGCGCTGGCCGATCACGATGTGCTGACACCGACCCTTAACCGCCGGGGTTTTCTGGATAATTTGACGCGCGTGATGGCCTATTGCCGCCGTCACAAGCTTGATGCGGCGCTACTTTATCTGGATTTGGACGACTTTAAAAAGATCAACGACTGTCATGGCCATCCGGCCGGAGACGCCGCCCTTATCGCTGTGGCCAACCTGTTGTTGGCGGGTGTGCGCGAATCGGATGCGGTGGGACGCATGGGCGGAGATGAATTCTGTGTCCTTCTGATTGATGCCAATCTGGAGGCTGCGCGTCACAAGGCTGATGAATTGGCCAAGCGTCTGGACGAGGGGGGCTTCATCTGGGGCGATCGTCGTTACAGCCTGTCCGGCTCTATTGGCCTGAAGCCATTGTCCGATCAGCCCGATCCCGAGACCTGGGTGGCCGAGGCCGATGCCGCCATGTGGTTGCGCAAGGGGGCGGACCTTGCGGCCCGCTAACGGCTAAGTCGCAGTTGTCAGCCGCAAGCTGTCCCTCTAAGTCGTGGTGACGACGTACAGGGGACCGAGGATGAGCGCATCGGAATACAAGCTTGATGAAGCCGATCGCCGCATCCTGCGCGTGTTGCAGCAGGACGGCCGGATTACCAATCAGGACCTTGCTGCCGCCTGCAATATGTCGGCGTCGTCGTGCTTCGAGCGGGTGCGTCGACTGCGCGAGAAGGGTGTGATCCTTGGCTATACGGCCTTGATCGACCCGAAATACGCAGAGCGTGAACTGCTGATCTTTATCGAAGTGCTGCTGGACCGCACCACGTCGGACATTTTCGATCAGTTCGCAGCCCGTATCCGTCGCTCTCACGAGGTGCTGGAGTGCCACATGGTGGCGGGCGGCTTCGACTATCTGGTCAAGGTGCGCATGAAGGATATGGCGGCATACCGCGCCTTCCTGGCCGACACCCTGGTGATCATGCCGGGCGTTCGCGAAACGCGTACCTATGCGGTGATGGAAGAGGTCAAGGACACCTCGGTCCTGCCGCTCTAGGCGTTATCAGGCGATAATGTCGGGCAGGATCTGGTCGCGGATTTTCACGATCTCTTCCTTGAGGACCAGCTTCTTGCGTTTTAGACGCGCGATCATCAGCTGATCGGGCGAAGGCATCTGGCCCAGTGCCTCGATGGATGCATCCAGATCGGCGTGCTCTTGCTGGAGCAGAGCCAGCTTTTTCAGCAGCTCTTTCTCTTGTTCGGTCTGGATCGGATCGTGGTCGTTCATGTCAGTCCCCGCGCGTGCAGGCTTATACCCGAGTGAGGGTCAGGCTGAAAGCCGATCCGCCAAAGTGGTCAGTGCAGGGCGGGGGACAGTTTTGTCCCACTGTTTGGCTACGCTAACCAATCCATCAATGATCGGGCGGGGGGCGGCTGTGACTGCGGGGGCTTCGCTCTCTAGCTGGGCCAGCAGGTGCCGCTCGGCGGCCAACTCGACTGCTTTGACCTGCTCGCGCGCGGCTTCGCGGGCGGCGCTGTCCAGATCGGGCATCGGCTTTTTCAGCGTCCGACGTATGGCGCGAAGGGGCGCAATGGTCGTGTCCTGCCATGCGCGGGCAACATCGCAGGCGGCTTCGACTTGGTCATCGTCTGGACGGCGGCCCGTCTCGGCGCACCACGCCGCCCACAGCAGAAGACAGACGTTCTGGTCGAAATAGTCCTGAAGCTGCAAGCAGGCTTCGGAAACACCTTCGCGGCCATAGGCTTTGACCGCCCACTCCCACAGTGTCATCCGGCATCGCCCCGTTCGCCGGTTCCCTTCAGGCCTTCCCACCGGCGCACAGGCGACCAGTCCAGACCGAACAGGTCTAGTGCACGGCCGACAGACTGATCGACAATCTCTTCGACGGACTGCGGGCGGGTGTAGTGGGCAGGCAGGGGCGGCGTGATGATCGCGCCCATTTCGGTCAGGCTGGTCATGGTACGCAGGTGACCCAGATGCAGCGGCGTCTCGCGCACCAGGAGCGCCAGCGTCCGGCGCTCTTTCAGTACGACATCTGCGGCGCGGGTCAGCAGGGTCGAGGTTACGCCGGTGGCGATCTCGCTCATGGTCCTTACCGAGCAGGGCGCGATCAACATGCCCAGAGTGCGGAACGAGCCCGAGGCGATCGTCGCCCCGACGTCGGCAATGCGGTGAACCACGCTGGCCTTGGAGGTGACGTCGTCCAGCGTCAGATCAGTTTCTTGTGAAAGGGTCAGGACCGCTGCGCGCGACATTACCAGATGGCTCTCGATGCCCAATTCCTTGAGCGCATCGAGCGCGCGCACGCCGTAAATCACGCCAGATGCACCGGAAATCCCGACGATCATCCTGCGCGGCGTCGACTGAACAACGGTAGAGTTCACAACATTGACCCTTTCGGTTCCTACGGTTCACGCCGTGGGGCAGAGATGAAGCGAAGCCGTTTCACTGGAATGTGATTCCCACTTCGCGAAATCCCTGCGCTCACTGTGTGGTCCCTTAGCTATGGAGGCGCAAGCCATGACCATTGAGGCGCGTATTCGCGAGTTGGGTAACCGGCACCGGAACCTGGACGACGCAATCCAGCAGGAGGTTCGACGGCCCGCCGCAGATGCCACCCGATTGCGAGAACTCAAACAGCAGAAGCTGAGGCTTAAGGAAGAGATCAGTTCCCTCGAAAGTCGACCGCACTGATCCGAAACTGAATATGAGAAAGGCCCCGAAGCCGAGACTTCGGGGCCTTTTTTCATGCACGCGAGCGCGATTAGTCGCGCGAGCCGAACACCGATTCAGCGGTCGGTTCACCGGCACCAAAGCGGTTCGGTTCGTCTTCTTCGAAGATGACGACCGGCTCTTCGGTTTCGGTGACAACCGGTTGGAGGATGCCGTTCTTGGCGTCTTCTTTGGCCTTCTTGTCAGCAGCCTTGCGGACGACTTCGTCCAGTTGCAGCTGGCCGACGAGGCCGAGGGTCACCGGATCGACCGGCTTGATGTTGGCCGAGTTCCAGTGGGTGCGGTTACGCACCGACTCGATGGTGGCCTTGGTGGTGCCCAGCAGCTTGCCGATTTGGGCGTCCGGCACTTCCGGGTGGTTGCGAACGAACCACATGATGGCGTCCGGACGGTCCTGACGGCGCGACACAGGTGTGTATTTCGGCGGAGCCTTGGCAGGCTTCAGCAGTTCGGCGTGGCGGCTGACCACAGCCTTCATGCGGTAAGCCGTGTCGTTCTGGGCTTTTTCCAGTTCTTCACGGGTGAGCTGGCCGTTGACGATCGGGTCAGCGCCGCGAATGTCGCGAGCCACGTCGCCATCGGCGATGCCACGAACTTCCAGCGGGTGCAGGCCGCAGAAGTCGGCAATCTGCTCGAACGTCAGCGAGGTGTTTTCCACCAGCCAGACCGCAGTGGCCTTGGGCATCAGGATCTCGGTCATGGGCTTATATCCCGGTGGTTCAGGCCCGTTTCCGGGCGTTGGATACGACGGCGCCCGACCTTTTCGGCCGGGCGCGATGAACTGACTATAGGCTTATTTCGTTCAAAAGAAAACGTAGTCTGCCTGTTGCGTACAGCGTCTGTTCACAAAGAACGGTGCAATACGGCATCGAGAGCGCAACTTTGCGCACTAGAACGAGAAGGAAACGTCATGAAAGCCATGCTGAGTGCCATTTCGGGTTTGGCCGTCCTGGTGGGCGGTCTGGCTCTGGCTCCGTCCACCGCCGATGCCCAAAGCCGCGGCTACCAGGGTCAACCGCGCGGTAGCTACACCCAGTCGTGCCAAAGCGCGCGCGTGTCGCAAAACGTTCTGACGGCGCAATGCCGTGACGAGCGCGGCCAACTGCGTAGCACCACGCTGAATATCTCGCGTTGCGGCAACTTCGACATCTCCAACTCGAACGGCATGCTGGTTTGCGGCAATACCCGCGGCACCATCGACCGTCGTGACGACCGCTATGATCGCGACGACCGCTATGGCCGTGATGACCGTCGCGACGACCGCTATAACAACGGTCGCGGTGGTATCACCGTCTATCGCGACGCCAACTATCGCGGTCAGTCACAGTCGTTCAACGGCGCGGTAAGCAACCTGCGCAGTGCGGGCATGAACGACGCCATCAGCTCCATCCGCCTCCCGCGCGGTAGCGGCTCTTGGGTTGTTTGTTCGGATGCCGACTTCCGCGGTCGTTGCGAAACGATCTCCTCGGATGTCTCGGACCTGAACCGTCTGCGTATGAACGACTCGATCTCGTCGATCCGTCCGGCCGGTCGCCGCTAAAAACCGACCGCCCGTTAAAAGGAAGGGGGATAGGCTCACGCCTGTCCCCTTTTCTTGTTCAGGGCTGACGCCTGTTGTGGTCAGGGAATGAGCACGACCTTGCCGACGTGGTCACCCGTTTCCAGTTCAGCATGGGCTTGTGCAGCCTGATCCAGTCCAAAGCGTAAGTGGATGCGCGGTACGATCTGGCCGCTCTCGACCCATGGCCAGACGGTTTGTTCAACCGCTTTCGCCAGACGGGCCTTCTCGGCGGCTGGACGGCTGCGCAGCGTGGAACCGGTGATGACAAGGCGCTTCATCATCACACGTTGCAGGTCGATCTGGGCCTTTGTGCCTGTCAGGCTGGCGATGATGACCCAGCGCCCGAAGGTGTTCAGCGACTTCAGGTTCAGTTCGGCATAGTCCGCACCCACCATATCGAGCACTACATCGGCACCGCCCGCAGCCTTGATCTCTTCGGCCAAGTCCTGGCTCGAGGCATCCAGACTTATATCGGCCCCCAGAGCCTTGGCGGCGTCGGCCTTTGCCTTGGTGCGGCTTGTCGCGATAACGCGGGCACCCGCAGCCTTGGCCATCTGGATCGCCATGACCCCGATGCCGCTGGTGGCACCATGGATCAGAAGGGTCTCGCCCGCCTTGAGAGCGCCACCCTCGAATACATTGGTGAAGACGGTAAAGGCAGTCTCCGGCAGGACCGCAGCCTCTTCAAAATCAAGGCCTGCGGGGATGGGCAGGGCGCTGCCCTGATCCACCACCGAGTATTCCGCATAGCCGCCGCCGCCGAGCAGGGCGCAGACCCTGTCGCCCACAGTCCATCGGCTGACGCCTTCGCCGACAGCAACCACTTCGCCGGCGACCTCCAGGCCCAGCACGTCCGAGGCTCCCGGCGGGGCCGGATAGCGCCCCTCACGCTGCACGATGTCGGGCCGGTTTACGCCTGCGGCTTTTACGCGGATCAGGATTTCGCCTGCGGCCGGATGCGGCTGCGCGCGCTCCGCGAGGGTCAGGGCTGAAGCTGGACCCTTGCCCCCTGCAATTTCGATGACCCGCATGGCGGCCTCCTTGGCTTGCAAAATAGTACGTTCAGGGGTCTTGTACGCAGTCAGGTGAATATCGACCAGCCGATGGCCGACATTCCATCGTTCTATTCCGGTCGTTGGAGGCGCGTATGTCCTTTGAAGATCTTGAGCCTCGTCAATCCATTGGCGACAGTCTGCATGCCCTGATCCGTGAGGATCTGGATGGATTTTCGGTCGCGGATTTGCAGACACGGATCGAAGCTCTGGAAGGCGAAATCGCGCGCGTTAAAGCGGCCATCGAGGCCAAATCTTCCCAGCGTAATGCCGCTGATGCCCTGTTCAAATTCTGACGAGTGATCGCAGCGGCATTGGTGCCGTCAACGATTTGGAATAACAGTGCTGTTACCAAGCGTTGCAGTAGGCTAAAGACCTTGTCCGGTTTCGCCATAGGGGTGGGCAAACGTGAACCTGATCAATGATCAGCATATACAAACGGTTGACCGTTCGGCCGAGGCTCTGAAGTTCACAGGCTCGGAGCTTTTCCAGCGCTTGTTCCGCGAGGGGATCGAGCTGGTCGAGGAGACGGCGGCCTATCTGGACGGCGATGGCCGGATTGAATCGCGCCTGCTGACCCGCTCTGCCAGCCTCGTCTACGCCAGCGAGAGCATGAAGCTGACCACGCGCCTGATGCAGATCGCTTCTTGGCTGCTGGTCCAACGGGCGATCAATGAGGGCAATCTGGACGCCGATGTCGCGTTCCAGCCTCGCTATCGCTTGGCAGAGCGTTCGCAGAACTCCGAGCCGCTGCCGGCGGACCTGCCGATTGCGCTGGTTGAAGCCATCCTGAAGGCTGAGCGCCTGCATGACCGCGTCTATTATCTGGACCAGAAGATGTATGTGAACGTCGAGGAGGAGGCTCCGGTGAACGGGGTGCTCAGCCAGTTCGAAATGCTGAAGGCGGCCTTCGCCTGATCTGAGAACTCTAAGACATAGAGGCTTGAAAAAGGGCGACGGAATGATCCGCCGCCCTTTTCCCGGTTTGAACGCGGGGCGATTAAACCCAGTCGTCGTCCTTGTCCTTGGGCGCTTCGGACACGACCGACGGAAGGTTCACGTCGATGCCCATGGCCTGAGCCAGCTTGGTGTCGCGACGATAGGAGTCTTCGCGGAAGGCTACGCGGCCCTGACCGTCAACGAAGGCGGTCCAATAGAGCAGGCGCACACCGATGGGGCGGCCCGTCTGCACGCGGGTGGTGGAACGGTCAGCCTGTGCTGCGTCGAAGGACGCCAGCTTGGTCGGATCTGGCGACAACAGCAGGCGGGCGAACTCGACAGCATTGTGGACGCGGACGCAGCCGTGGCTGCGCTGGCGCATCGACAGGTTGAATGCGCCCTTGTTCGGCGTGTCGTGCAGGAAGATGGCGTAGGAATCGCGCAGTTCGAACTTCACATACCCCAGCGACGAACGCGGGCCTGCGCGCTGCACGACCCACCCCTGATCGTTCACATACATGTCGTTGGCGGCCAGATATCCCGGCCCCTTGGGCAGGATTTCGCGGCGGGCGATGCCCATGGGTACCGTCCACGGCGGGTTGGCCACGACCGAAGCGAACGGGCGCTCCAGACTGGGCGTCTGGTTCTCCACCGAGCCGACAACCACGCGGTTCGAGTGCACCGGCTGGTTGTCTTTCCAGTAAACCATGATGGCCGCTGCGGTGTTCACTTCGATCCGCTCGGATTGAAGTTCGCGCTTGAGCCAGCGACGGCGCTCTAGGTTCAGGGCGATCTGGCGGGCGCGGTCCTCGGCGGAAGCCGACAAGGAGCGTTGGGTCGCGGGACCCACACGGCCATCCACACCCAGACCATGACGGGCCTGGAAGCTGCGCATCGCCTGCTGGACGGCGCTGGTGTAAACGGCCGAGGACCCGTGAGAAGCAGCGGTTGCCGCACTCATATCGCCTTCGGCAGCCAGACGTTTGACCAACCCCGGTACGCGCGGATCGCTGGCACCCGGCTCGATCTGGGCACCCACGCGGAACGCCGGCCATCCGCCATCGCGGGCAATACGGCGATAGCGGATATAGCCAGCGGCGAGGTTGGTGTAACCGATGTCCTGCGGGGGCAGGCCGTCGAACCACTCCGACAGCTTGTTGTTATTGAGCGCCTGAGTGAAACCGGCCGGAATATCGACCGAGTTCTTTTCCATCTCCCACAGTTCCTCGACCGACTCTGGCCGCACGCGACCATGAGCCAGAACCTTGGCGTAGGAGAGGGCACCAGCCGTCGCCTTCACGTCGGCGGACTGACGGTCGGCGGCATAGGCCACGAAATCGAAATAGTCGCTGGCCGGAATAGCATGGCGCTCTGCACGACCTGCGATTTCCTGCAGGGCGCGCATACGCTGCTCGTTCCAGATGGGACGACCGCCGTTTTGTTCGTACACGGCACGGACATCGGCTTGGATATTTTGAGGCAGGCGGGCGATTTGCGCCTGTATGGCTTCTGGCAGCGCTGCCGCTGTCGGCGCGCTTTGTGCGAAAGCTTGACTACCCGCACCCAAGGCCAAGGATGCCGAAGCAACACCAAAGCCCAGTTCCCGACGATTCATATCCGTTCCGTTTCAGACGACTCAACTGCCCCGTAGCCCAATACTAGGGTCAGAAAATGAACGCCCGGTGTTTAGTGATGTTCCCGCCAAACAAAAAGGGCGCCGTTCGATAAGAACGACGCCCGATTTTGTCCGACGGAAGGACAGCTTACTTCTTGAGGAAGCCGCCGAACTTGCCGTTGAAGCGCGAAACGCGGCCGCCGCGGTCCAGCATCTGGCCGTTGCCGCCGGTCCATGCCGGGTGCGACGTCGGGTCGATGTCGAGGTTCAGGGTTTCACCTTCTTTGCCGTAGGTCGAACGGGTCTGATAGGTGGTACCATCGGTCATCACGACTTTGATGAAGTGGTAGTCCGGGTGCGTGTCGGCTTTCATCGTGTTTAATCCGTCTCTGCGCGACGACGATTCCGACCGTCACTGCGCTTAAAATTGAGAATCCCACCGCGCGAGCGGGTGAGAGCGAGGTCGGGCGTTTACACCGAGGGGCGTTACGGGGCAAGAGCAAGCTCATGACTCATACTGACGCGCGCCAAGATCATCAGGCCCATGGCCGCCCCGGCGTCGGGGCGCAACTGGTCGAACAGATGTCCGAAGCTTCCGGAAAGCGGGACCGTAGCAAGAATGTACGCTCGCTGGGGCGTTTGCTGCCTTATCTGGCGCGTCACAAGGGACATGCGGCCTTGTCGGCGGTCTTCTTGGTGTTCTCCACCGTGGCGTCCTTGGCGCTGACGGCGACGGCACGCGGAGCGATTGACCGCGGCTTCGACAATGGTGGTAGCCAGTTGGATTACTGGTTCAGCCTGCTGGCCGTAAACGCAGTGGTGCTGGGTCTGATGACGGCGCTGCGCTATTACTTCGTCACCAAGACCGGCGAGCGTGTGATCGCCGATCTGCGTCAAGGACTGTTCGGGCGTATCCTGACGCTGGATCCTGTCTTCTTCGCCCACATCCGTACCGGCGAGGTGCTTTCGCGACTGACGACCGACATCCAGTTGGTCGACACCCTGCTGACCACCTCGGTCAGCTACGCGCTGCGCAACTTCCTGACGATGATCGGCGCGACGATCCTGCTGTTCTTCGTCAGCCCCAAGCTGACCGGTCTGGTCTTGCTGATCGTGCCCATCCTGATTGTGCCGCTGTTCATCTTCGGCCGTCAGGTGCGCAAGCTGACCGTCAAGTCGCAAGATACGTTCGCCGGTGCCGTCGGCTTTGCAGGCGAAAGCGTCGACGCCATTGAAACGGTGCAGGCCTTCGGTCGCGAGCAGAATGCGACCAGTCGTTTTGCCCATGCAGTCGAAGATGCCTTTGCGGCCTCCCTGCTGCGTATGAGGGCCCGCGCGGTCATGACGGCCATGATCATCACCGTCATGTTCGGCGGTGTGTCGCTGGTGCTGTGGCTGGGTGCGCAGGACGTGGTCGCGGGGAATATGACGCCGGGTTCGCTGTTGCAGTTCGTGCTTTTGTCGGTGTTCGCGGCGGGTGCTGTCGGCGCTCTGGGCGAAAGCTGGGGTGACGTACAGAAGGCGGCGGGTGCCATGGAGCGCATCGATGAACTGATGCGTGCAGAGCCGTCAATTGCGGCTCCGGCCCAGCCCGCGCTTCTGCCATCGCCGCCGCGTGGCGAGATTTCGATGTCCGGCATCGACTTTGCCTATCCGGGCCGCCCCGACCTTCCGGCTCTGAAGGGCTTTAGCCTGACGGTTCGTCCGGGCGAGACGGTGGCCCTTGTCGGCCCTTCGGGCGCGGGCAAGTCGACGGTCTTCCGTCTGCTGCTGCGCTTCTACGATCCGCAGTCGGGCGTGGTCACCGTTGACGGTGTTGATGTCCGCAAGGCCGATCCGGTCGAAGTGCGCAGCCGCTATGCATGGGTGTCGCAGGAAGCGCCGCTGTTCTCGGGCTCACCGCTGGAGAACATCCGCTTTGGCCGCGAAGATGCGACCCTGGAAGAAGCGCGTGCTGCCGCCCGCGAGGCGCAGGCGTTGAACTTCATCGAAGCCTTGCCACAGGGCTTTGAAACTCCGCTGGGCGAGCGTGCCAAGAGCCTTTCTGGTGGTCAGCGTCAGCGTCTGGCGATCTCGCGCGCTCTCGTGCGGGATGCACCGATCCTGTTGCTCGACGAAGCGACCAGTGCACTTGATGCCGAGAACGAACGTCTGGTTCAGGCGGCTCTGGATCAGGCCATGGAAACCCGCACCACTCTGGTCATCGCACACCGTCTGGCCACGGTGCTTCGGGCCGACCGCATTGTGGTGATCGACGAGGGCCATGTCGTCGAGGAGGGAACCCACGCCCAACTGATGGCCAAGGACGGCCTATATGCCCGTCTGGCCCGCCTTCAGTTTCAAGCCGACTGACTGCTCCGCGCCGCTACGGCGGCTGCCGGATAATCACTGAACACCGCATCGACGCCGAGGCTGTATATCTGGCGGAGATAGCTATCCAGATCGCCGTGGGTGCCCTCAGAGGCTCCACGGCGATACTGTCTGGGCAGGAACAGATTTTCCGCCCGCATCGTCCAGACTACAACTTCCAGCCCTGCCGCGTGTGCATCGGGGATCAGGCGGGTAGGGGAAATGGCATTGTCGGCATTGTCCCACGGGACAACCATCTTGCTGTTCACGCCGATCATGGTGGCATAGCGGGAGATGTCGGCCAGCCCCTCTGGCGTCGCCATATCCTTATAGGTCAGGTCGGACCGGTCCTCGGGGCCACCGCTGACATCCATCAGTTGCAGTAACGATGCGGGGATCAGGCGCGAAAGCCGCTCCAGAGGCCCGATCTCGAAACACTGAACGATAAGCGAGCGGGTCGCGTCCTGCAGATCGAGGCGGTGTACGGCCTCGATAAAGGCACCCTCCATATCCAATGACAGTGCCGCAAAGTGCGAGGGGTGTTTGAGTTCGGGCGCAACGCCGATGATGCGGCCCGTGCGGGCACTGGCAGCCTTGGCGATGGCGACAACCTCGTCGAACGTCAGAATGGCCTCCTGATCGTCGAAGGCAGACGATTGCGGGCGAAGTTCGGGCAGACGTTCCCGGGCCTGCAGGGTCTTCAACTCGGCGAGCGTAAAGTCCTCGGTGAACCAGCCTTCGACCATCTGGCCGTCGATCTGGCGACGTGTCCGGCGGTGTGCAAAGCGGGAATGGTCGGCCACGTCCGTAGTGCCGCCGATCTCGTTTTCGTGGCGAACGATAAGACACCCGTCGCGGCTCATGACGAGATCAGGTTCGATATAATCGGCACCCTGTTCGATAGCGCGTTCGTAAGCCGCACGGGTGTGCTCGGGGCGCTCTCCGCTGCAACCGCGGTGGGCAATAACGACGGGTGGCACCTTGGACAAATCGTGGCTCCAATCGAACAAGGCCAAAAAGCATCGTGGCAAAGCCATGCTTACCTAACCTGACCGTCCGCTCATGCCCATGAGCGGCTATGAAACTTCATTACGCGGTAAAGCGCCAGAAAAAGGGGCGCTTCCCGATAAAGGAAGCGCCCCTGATTTTTGCTGAGTGTGCGAACCTTAGGCGGCTTGCAGAACCTTGCGCAGCTTGGCGTGGATGTCGGGGTTGCCCGCCACAATCGTCTTGCCGTTCTTCGGATCGCCATCCTGTTCGATGGAGGTCACCAGACCACCGGCTTCGGTCACCAGCAGGATACCTGCGGCGACGTCCCACGGTTTGAGGTTACGCTCGAAGAAGGCGTCGTAACGGCCGGCAGCGACCCATGCGAAGTCCAGCGAGGCAGCGCCCAGACGGCGGATGCCGGCAACGCGCTGGCCCACGGCGTGGATATCCTTGATGGCTTGGGCGTGACCCGTCTTGCCGATGAAAGGCAGGCCGGTCGAAACCAACGAGTCAGCCAGTTCCTTGCGGCCAGCCAGACGGATGCGGCTGTCGTTCAGGTAGCAGCCCTTGCCCTTTTCGGCCCAGAACATCTCGTTCATGACCGGATTATAGGTCACAGCCGCAACAATTTCGGCGGTGCCATCGGGGTGGGTGCGTTGCAGGCCAACCGTGATCGCAAAGTGCGGCATGGCGTGCATGAAGTTGGTGGTGCCGTCGATGGGGTCGACAATCCACATGTGGGTCTTGTCGGTGCCTTCGATCAGACCGCGCTCTTCGCCGAGGAAGCTGTAACCTGGACGGGCCTTCATCAGCAGTTCGAAGAGGGTGTCTTCTGCCTTGACGTCGGCAGCAGTGACGAAATCGCCGGGGCCCTTGCGCGATACCTGGAGGTGGGCGACTTCACCGAAGTCGCGAAGCATCGGGCGAGCGGTCTTGCGGACGGCGTCCATCATGACCTGAAGTAGTGCGGAAGCTAGAGCCATTGGTCGATCTCCTGGTCCGTGCATCCTGTACGTAAGGGCCATGCCCCCGGATGGACGGAGAAGTCAAAAGGGGTGCGGACCATCCGCACCCCTGAAGTTGATATTCCACCTTTGCAGGTAGAAATCGGCGAATTTTAGTCCGCGCGGCGAACGTATTCGCCCGTCGCGGTGTCCACGACGATTTTTTCACCCACGCCCATGTAAGGCGGGATCATGATGCGAACGCCGTTCGAAGCCTTGGCAGGCTTATACGAAGACGAAGCGGTCTGACCCTTAACGGTCGGCTCGGTTTCGGCGACTTCCAGAACCACCTGATCCGGCAGTTCCAGACCAATCGGACGCTCTTCGTGCATCTCGATGATCACCTTCATACCTTCTTGCAGGTACGGGATACGCTCGTCGCCGACCCAGTCTTTTTGCAGTTCGATCTGCTCGTAGGTGGCGTCGTCCATGAAGACCAGGCTCTCGCCGTTGTCGAACAGGTAGGAGAAGTCCTTCTGTTCCAGCGTGACGCGCTCGACCTTGTCTTCCGAGCGGAAGCGTTCAGCCAGCTTGTTGCCGGTCTCGAGGTTCTTGGCTTCCACGTTGGCGAAAGCGCCGCCCTTGCCGGGCTTGACGTGGTTGACCTTGGTGACGACCCACAGACCAGCGTTGTGCTGCAGGACCATACCCGGCTTGATGGTGTTGGCGTTGATTTTCATGAGGAACCGTTCGGGGCTCGTTGATGGGCAGGCGGGCGCCAACCGATCGGGGCGCTCCAAATCGTCGCGAGCCGTAGAGTAAAGGGGACAAAAGGGCAATGGGATCGGCCCCTGTCCCCCTAGAGATATGCGTTATTTCATCAAGTTTGTGGCGGCGGAAACCGGATCGATCTCGGCGTTTACCCCGCGCAACTTGCGGGCCTCATAGGCAAAGGCGGCTGCCAGACCTGCGGAAACCATGGCGGCACCGATCTGGGTCCAGCGGTCGCGTGGCCTGGCCGCCAACCACCAGGCATTGGCCGTTTGTGCCAGCGCCCAGAGGCCGAGCGCACTGGTCCGGCCCTTTTTGGCGGGCGAGTTCCATACCCGTATCGCCGACAGGGAATTGGCCGAGAACACCGCAGGCATCAGCCAGTTACCGGCCTTCACCTCGTTTTTGACGCGGCGGCCAAAGGATTTGGTCGTCTGCTCCGGCGCAATCTCGCGGGCCAGTACAGTCACAGCCAAGGCGAACCCTGCGGTCAGCAAGGCCCCTGTCAGCACGTGGCTCACATCGCGGTTTCCGAGGTTCAGGAACTCGTCGGCCTTGTCGCGGGCGGTATCGATCAGGTCTTCAAAATCTTCCATCCAGCCCAAATGAAAGGGCGGCAGGGATGTTCCCTGCCGCCCGAACACTTGTTCGCCATAAGCGTCAAAAAGGGTCAGTGACCCTCGCCGACGATCTCTTTCATGGCCGACTGAAGATAGTTCTGCGCGCCCATCAGTTCGACCAGCTTGAGCTGGTTTTCGAGGAAGTCGATGTGGTGCTCGGTGTCGGTCAGGATCTGCTGCAGGATTTCGCGGCTGACGTAGTCGCGGGCAGCTTCGCATTCGGTCAGCGCGTCGCGGGTTGCGGCGCGGCTGTTGATCTCGAGCTGCAGATCGGCTTGCAGGCACTCGATCGGCTCTTCGCCGACCTTGAGTTTGTGCAGGTCTTGCAGGTTGGGCAAACCGTCCAGGAACAGGACCCGCTTGATCAGTAGGTCGGCGTGTTTCATCTCGCCGATGGATTCTTTGTAGATGATGTCGCCGAGGTGGGTGAGGCCCCAGCTTTCGAACATGCGGGCGTGCAGGAAGTACTGGTTTACCGCGGTCAGCTCGTTCGTAAGAACGGCATTGAGGGTGCGGATGATTGCGGGATCGCCCTTCATGGTCGTGCCTTCTGTCTTATGCAGATACCGGCGACCACAGTTCAATCCGTGGAGTCATCTCTGCCTGTTCAAGAATCAGAATAACACCAAAACACAGCAAATGTTTATTTGCGAGTTACTTTCACCACATTGATAATGCGAGCGTTTTTCACTCGCATATGCATGCGGGAAGTTATTCGGCCGCCATGGCGTAGGCGTGCTCGGATTCGTGAATCATCTCGCGCATTTCGCAGACGCATTTCGCGCACTGGGCCTTGCAGCCCTGAGAGGCGAAAATGTCCTTCGGACGCTTGGCACCGGCCTCGATGGCAAAGTGGACGTCGCGGGCGCGGATGCCATTACAGTTACAGACGTACAAGGCGTAGGGCCCTTGTCAGTTGCTGAGAATGACTCTCCATATCATGATTTTATAACTGTGCAAATCATTCTCAATAGCCTGCGACCAAGGTCCGGATATGTTGACGTAAGCGCCACATGAGGGCAGGGCCTTTGGCATGGCCCGTGAACCTCAAGTCCCGCTTCGTCCTGCTTGTCAGCTCTACCTCATCACGCCGTCTTCGATTGACGATCTGGACGCCTTTGCCGCGCGTCTGGACGCAGCGCTGGGCGCGGGCGAGGTCGCGTGCGTGCAGATCCGTCTGAAGCCGGCGAGTGATGACCAAATCCGCGAGGCCGTCGCCAAGCTGAAGCCTGTATGCCATGCGCATGGGGTACCGGTGCTGCTCAACGACCGTCCCGACCTTGCCCGCGCCACGGGCTGCGACGGTGTGCATGTGGGGCAGGAGGACGCTTCGGTCGCCGACGCCCGCCGTATGCTGGGGGAAAACGGCATGATCGGCGCGACCTGCCACGACAGTCGGCATCTGGCGATGGAAGCTTCGGAGGCCAGCGCTGACTACGTGGCCTTCGGTGCCTTCTTCCCGACCGATACCAAGGAAACAACGCATCGCCCTGAACTGGAAATCCTGACCATCTGGCAGGAGACGATGGAAACGCCTTGCGTCGCCATTGGAGGTATCACCGTCGAGACGGCTGCGGAGGTCGCTCGCGCCGGTGCAGACTTCATCGCCGTCAGTGGCGGGGTCTGGAATCATCCGGAAGGCGAAGTCGTTGCAATAAAAGCGTTCTGCGAATCCTTGGCGACCGCCTTCTAAAAGCTTAGCTTCAGACCCTGTTAAAGGCCCACTACCTAAGGTCGGTAGTCGATACGCTGCCCGCTAGGTGCAGGACGGGGGAATATGGCTTTGAGGGGCGAGCAATCTCAGGCTCGGCGGACGTCGCTTGCCGACTATGTAGCGGCAGCTCGCGCGCGCCTGGCGACCGGTGCGGGATTGGCCCGCCTGCATGATCGGCATGCACCCGCCAACCTGACCTTCTTCCGCCGACCGTTCGCTCTGGTCGGCACGGTCGGTGCCCTTTGCCTGCTCGTTGTTATTTCCGTGCGCTTCATGGCGGCGGGGCCGGGCGTCATCTCGACCCTTTGGGTCACAAGTGGTGTCGCCGTTCTGACGTGGCTGAAGGCCGGTCGGGGCGTGCGTTATGATTTGGCCTTCGGCGCGCTGGTCTTCATGGCACTTATGGCCGGAGAGCTGATCCTCGGTAATCCGCCGCATCGCGCAATCGTCTTCGTGGCATTGAACCTGCTCGAGATCGTGCTTTGCCTCATGATCTTGCGGCACATTTTCCCCAAGCTGGACGTGCACAGTGTGAACGGTCAGGTGAAGCTCCTGGTCACTGCGTTCTGCGCGGTGCTGCCCTCGGCGCTCCTGTGCGGAGTTGTTCTGAATCACGGGGCGTCGGACGGGTATTTCGGCGGGGTCCGGATGTGGTTCCTCGGCCGCGGGATAGGCCTTTTGGTGGTGTTGGCGACGGGTCTGGCTTTCCAGCGCTCCATCCTGTTGTTCGCCCATCCCGTGCGACGTGTCATCGAGGCCGTGCTGGCATTCGGCATCCTGATTGCGGGTGCCATTCTGGTCTTTGGCCCGACGCAGGTGATGTTGGTCTTCCTGCTGCTGCCCGCCATGATTGTCATCGCGGTCCGGTTCCGCGTGGCGGGGACGGCCTTGGGACTACTGATCATCAGTATCATCGCCATCAAGGGGACGATGGCGGGATATGGTCCCTACTATAACCTCAGCGTCGACCGGGCTTTGGGCATGGTTCAGGTGATGATCCTGTTTGGTTATGCCCCTGCGTTGATCGTGGCTGCATTGCTGGACGAGCGGGACGGACTTGCGGTTCGCGCGCGCCTTGGTCGCCAGAAGGCCGAGATGGCGTCTGCTGCCAAATCGCGTCTGTTGGCCAACGTCGCCCACGAAATCAAAAGCCCCGTAGGCGGTATCATCGGCATCGCTGAAATGTGGGCATCCGGTCATCTGGGCGAAGTCACGCCTGCGCAGAAAGACATGGCCGAAATGATGGTTCGGACGGGGCGTCAGATCGAGGCACTGTCCCATGATCTTCTGGATGTATCGCAGGCAGAGTCCGGTGCCGTGCGCATCGAAGCGCGTCCCACCGACTTGGCCGGAGCCCTTGCCGACGTGAGCAAGACCTTGAGCCTGATGCCGGAAGCCGCTGGCATCACGCTGGAAGTCGCGGACGTAGAACCCGGCCTCAGGGTCATGGCAGATTCACAGCGACTGGCCCAGATCCTGTCCAACCTTGGCAGCAATGCCGTGAAATATGGTCGGGCAGGTGGGTTCGTGCGATTTGCCGCTGCGCGAAGTGCCAACGGCCATGTGCGGCTGATTGTACAGGACGGCGGTCCTGGTTTGACGCCGGAGAAAAAGGCCCAGTTGTTCGAACCCTTCAACCGTCTGGGGCTGGAGCGTTCAGCCATTGAGGGCCATGGCATCGGGCTGGCGCTCTCCAAGCGACTGGTCGAATTGCAGAACGGCCAGATGGGTGTGGATTCCGAGGCAGGCGAGGGCGCGTCCTTCTGGGTGGAGCTGCCCGAGGCGTACTAAGTCGGCACTTGCCGAGGGGCCTCACATCGTTAGATGTTGAGGTCATGAAACAGGCAAACCATCTCCCCCTCGCTGCGAGCGTCGCACTGGCTGCTTTGGTGGCCGCTGTGCCTGCTGTAGCGCAGAGCGCACAGGAACTGACACGCTCATTAAACTCGCGTCCGGCAAGCCCGACGGGGGCTGCCACGACGAGCCCCCAATCGCGACCGGCCGTCGCACCGGCCGCGCAACCTGCACCCGCCGGACAAGCTGCTCCGGCACCGGCGCGATCTTCCACTCCGGCTCAGGCTCCTGCGCAAACACCGGCTCCCGTCGCGGCACCGGCGACCACAGCTCCCGCAGCTCCTGCAGCTGAAGTGTCTGCTGCGCCGCCGCCTGTGCGTGTGATCCCTCTGAACGCCGAGGCCATTTCGACCCTGCCGTTCCGGATTGATCTGCGCGGTGCCCAGATCGTCGAGCGACCCGCAGGTCCTCGCGCCAAAATCTATTCGGTCAGCCGCGCGGAAAAGCCGCTGCTGATGATCTATGCAGGCCCCCAATCCGACTATCCGATTTATGACGGAGAGCAGGCGACCGTTGCTGGCCGTACCTCCATCATCCTGAGCGACGGGGGCGTAAGGCGCGCCGTCGAGCACCTTTTCCGCCGCGATGATGCCCAGCCTGCAGATATCCACGTGTGGCTGATTACAACCGATGGCACCGACGGTGCCTTCGCCGAACAGATCGGCCAGTCGGTCGATCCTCGCTGATCACGCTTTCGTGCAGGTGACAAAAGCCGCTTGAGGAATCATCGCGATCTGAATGATCTTGCAAATCATTCGCAATAGGAGGTCGCGATGATTGTCCTCGGTATCGGTATGTCCCACCTGACCCGCCTCATGAAAAAAGGTGCAGAGGATGAACCCCTGCGCCCTTCGGGACGTCCGAACCTTCGGGTAATCGAAGGTACTCAGTCTCAGTTCAGTCCGCGTACCTCGCCCGCACGCCAGATGCGGTAGCGTATTTCCGCGTCTTCCGGCGTGTAGATCACCACGGGGAGGCGCGAGTTGTAGCGAACCAGCGTCTGCTGCGGGATGGTGACAAACGCTTCGCGCGTCGAGTTGGCCGGGCAGCCCATCAAAGTCGATGCACCCGGGCCAAGGCGCGGCACGACGTAATAGTCATAGCCCCAGCCCTCGGCTGTGCGGGTTTCGATCTCTCCAGCCAGCATGTGTTGGTTGCAGTCGACCTGCTGCGTCTTGCCGATCAACAGTTCAACCTTCAACTCGTCCTCGTTCGCGACAGGGGGAACGATAAGGACGTGGCGCTTCTGGCTTGCGGTCGCGGCCGGAAACGCCTTGAGCTGATCGGCAGGGTTCTCGGCGACCTGACCGGTGGCAGGTGCCTGTGCCACGACGGGAGCCGTCGCACAGGCGGTCAATGCCAGCGCCGCCATGGAGGCAAGGGCAAGATTTCGCATGGTTAAGGCCTTATCCTGTAAATCCATGCTATCTAAACGCTGTTAAGTTAGGCGAGTTCCACCGCCATTGAGACGGCTTCGCCACCGCCGATGCACAGCGATGCGACGCCGCGCTTTAGACCGCGAGCTTCCAGTGCGGCCAACAGGGTGGCCATGATGCGAGCACCCGAGGCACCGATCGGGTGACCCAGAGCGGTGGCACCGCCGTTGACGTTCAGCTTGGCGCGATCGATGCCGAGTTCCTTTTGGGCGATCATGGCGACCACGGCGAAGGCTTCGTTCACTTCCCACAGATCGACGTCTTCGACCGACCAGCCAGCCTTTTGCAGCGTCTTCTGCATCGCCGGAACCGGGGCGGTGGTGAACAGGCCCGGCTCATGGGCGTGGGCCGAGTGCGAAACGACACGGGCGACGATCTTCAAGCCTAGTGCCTTGGCAGTGCTTTCGCGTGCCATCACCAGAGCGGCAGCGCCGTCAGAGATCGACGAGGCGTTGGCGGCGGTGATGCGGCCATCCTTGATGAAGGCAGGACGCAGGGTCGGGATTTTGGCCGGATCGGCCTTGCCCGGTTGTTCATCTTCCGAGACGGTGACGGTGCCCTTGCGGGTTTCGATCTCTACCGGAACAATCTCGTTCTTGAACGCACCCGAAGCGATGGCTTCTTTGGCGCGGTTCAGGCTTTCGATGGCGTAGGCGTCCATGTCTTCGCGGGTGAAGCCGTACTTCTCGGCGGCACCTTCGGCGAACACACCCATGGCCTTGCCTTCATAGGCATCTTCGAGACCGTCCATCATCATGGAATCGATGATCGTGTCGTGGCCGATGCGGGCACCTGCGCGGTGCTTGTTCATCAGGTACGGGGTCTGGGTCATCGACTCCATGCCGCCCGCAACGATGACGCTGGCCGAGCTGGCAAGCAGGGCGTCGTGCGCCATAACCGCAGCCTGAAGGCCCGAGCCACACATCTTGTTCAAGGTGGTGGCTTCAACGCCCAGCGGCAGACCTGCACCCAGAGCCGCCTGACGGGCAGGGGCCTGACCCAGACCGGCGGGCAGAACGCAGCCCATAAAGATCTGCTCGATCTTTTCCGGAGCAACGCCGGCGCGCTCGACCGCAGCCTTTACGGCGGCGCTGCCCAGCGCGGTGGATTTCACGCTCGACAGAGCGCCCTGAAAGCCGCCCATCGGCGTGCGGGCGTAGGAGCAGATGACGACGGGATCGGTAGAAGCGGTCATGATTTTACAGCATCCGGAAAGGATTTCAGCGTTGGTGGCTGATTAGGGGCGTATGTTCGCGCAATGCAAGGTGGCAGCTGAACACTATTTTCTGTTCAGAACCCGACGGCGCTGGCGTCCAATACCAAGTACGGTGCCATCCACGCCCCATACGGTGACGTCGTCCACAGTCCAGTCGCGGTCGAAATCGATCAGTTCGAACTCGACATAGGCCCAGCCATCCGGCGTGTTCTGCGCGGTGGGCGGCGCGATGAAGTCGTAACGAAGATCGACGGTGGTCATCAGAACCGGATGCTGAAAGGCGGTCGATGCGGGCGGATAAAGGGCGTCCATCAGATAGCAAAGGCGATAGACATCCAGCGGCTTCCCGTCACGGAACCGCATCCACGTTCCTTCGCGTCGGGCGCGGTCTTTGTTGCCGCCAAAGATGTTAGGCCCGTCCTGAAAGCGGTATTCGATCTGGCTGGCAAAGCGGGGCGTGAACGGGCCGCGCATGTGCTCTGACTCGGTCAGGCTGTTCACATCCACCGGTACCCGGTGCCTTTCATGGACGGGTGTGGGGCAGTCGCCGTCGACACCATAGGTTGCGCTGGCGGCGTGGGTCAGGCGTTCGCCCTGGCCTGCGATCAGGTTGGCGTAGGACACCTGACGGCCTTTGCGCAGCAGACGCGGTTCGAACACCAGTTCTTCGCCGAACTTTGCGGCGGCCAGATACTGAACCGTCAGCGATTGCAGCGGCGCGTCTATCTCCAATCCCTCGGTCATGGTTTTGGCGCACATGGCCGCCAGCAATCCCCCGAACGGGAAGCCCTTTTCGGCCGGGATGCTGTTGGGTGCGTTGGAAAATTCGTGATGCACGGTCACGCGCCGGTTTGGCCCCTCCGACTGCATCTGCATCGCTATATTGAAGGTGCGCTGGGGGTCTTGGGTCTGGGTATCGGTCATCGGGCGGGGGAGGGCTGGAGGTCTAACAAAGTTGCAAAAAACAACTTACTGGGTCCGTTGCAGTTGGCAACCCTTGTCAAAAGCCTGCCGCCACGTCACTTTGGCCTCATGGGACGCACAGCCGACTATTCACGCCAAAGCTGTTCGGTCGCCGGTGCGCTCGAAGTCATCGGTGATCCGTGGACGATGCTGGTCATCCGCGACGCCTTCAATGGCGTGACGCGGTTCGAACAGTGGCAGGAACGCCTAGGCGTTGCCCGCAACGTTCTGGCATCGCGTCTGAAGATGCTGGTGCAGCACGGCGTGCTGGAACAGCGCCTCTATTCAGAGCGCCCTCCGCGCAACGAGTACGTCCTGACGCCCAAGGGCAAGGATTTGTACGGCGTCTTGATCACGCTGCATGCGTGGGGCGAAAAGCACGTCTATCACGACCAGCCCTCCGGCGTCTTGCTGGAGCACAAGACCTGCGGCCATAAGCTGGAGCCCCGCATTGCTTGTGGCTGCTGCAATGAAATCGTCCGCCCGCGCGAGATCGAACTGACGTTTGCACAGAACCGCCCGACGGTTGGCGATATGATGGCCGAAGACGACGCGGCTTGAGCCGCGCCACCTTTTTAGCGTTGCCGATTTAGCCGCGCTCGGGAACGATGCTGGGGTTGGTGTTGGGCAGGATTTTCTCAACCTCTTCCGGCCCCACATGGCTCGCCATCCGATAGGCGTTCACCGGCTGGGTGCGATTGATCCACATGGCATAGTCCAGATGGTCGGCGCGGGGGTCGTCGGTGTTCGGATGCAGCAGGATGGTGAGGCCGAGGCTGTTCAACTGTAGCCACGGCACGATTACGGCCAGCAGGTCGTTGGTAAATCCGAAGTAGAAAGACGGCGTCACGTGGGGGCCGCGCGGCTCCAGATTCCAATTGCCCAATTCTACATGGAAACGCTCGATCACCCACTGACGCAGGCGCTCCGCCTTATAGTGGTTGTCCTCGTCGAAATAGATGTGGGCATGGTAGCTGGTGATGCGTGTGAAAGGCTGGGGCTTTTCAGGCAGCGCCTGTTCGCCGGGACGAAGCGACACCGGAGCCGGAGTGGCTTCGTTGACGGTGTCTCCCCACGGCGATTGCCCGACAGCAGGGGGCGGAACGTGGGGATCGTAAGCGCCTGCCGCAGCGAGATGTTTGACGCTGGCTTGTGAGGGGGCAGCGGTCGCCAGAGTGGCGGCACCCGCCGCACCCGCTCCCAGCAACAGACTGCGCCGGGCGGGCGAAATCAGATCGGCCCACTGGCTATCGTTTTCAGGCCTGTCGGTGGTGGTGCGGTCCATACTCATCCCCTCGGTTGGTACCGGTGGGTAGCAAGCCACACGCCCCTTATAACCGCAGTTATTCTTAAGACACGCGCAGCTTTGCTAAGGGGTTAGCTGGTCTCGTTATCGAGGGCTGTGGCTCCGGCTGCGCCTACACCCGCGCCAGCGCCCATGCCGAGTCCCATGCCCATGCCTCCGCCCATGCCGCCGCCGCCACCACCGCCGCCACCACGCCCGCCACCGGCCTCGCCTCCGCGGGCTCCGGATTTTCCTCCGGACGCGGCGGGACGTGCCGGACCTTGCGGCGGGATCGCCAGACTGGCGGGGATCGGTGCCAGATCCAGCGCCTTGCGAATGAAGTCACGCAGCGAGACCACCAGTTCTGCCGTCTGCACGACGCGTCCTTCCACCATGTCCAGCGCAGCCGCCTGAGCCAGCTTTACCTGCTCCTCGGTGCCTAACAGGATGATGTCGGCCAGAGCGGCTTCGACCGTGTCGCGGACCCGGCGGGCGCGTTCATTAGTGTCTTCGAAGGTCTCACCCGCTTCCGCAGCCGAGCGCCGGATGTCCCGCAAATGTCGGGGATCGACCGACAGGTCGCCAGTAAAAGCGGCACCCAGAACCTTATAGGCCGCAATCAGGGTTTTGAGACGCTCGTTGATCTGGCGGTTCTGGCGTTCGCGCCTCTGCTGGATGGTGAACATCATCAACAGGCGAATGCCCATCCCGATCAGAGTGATCAGCGCCAGACCCAGTATGGTCCCGGCGATGCTTTCCCACGAGCTGAAATCCAGATTGCGCATTCTATGGCCTGCTTTTCTTGGTTGTGCCCCAATCGCAAGGCATGACAGTCGGGCCGGTTCCCCGCGCACCGCGGCCTTTAAGTATTTTTATTCCGGTCGTGCGTATCGTGTGCCGACCTGTTGTTGGCATTCCCCCGAAAGTGCGCCCTGTATGTTCAAGTCCTTGACCTCCAGAATCGCCGCGTTGGGCGTGGTGGTTGTGGTATCGATCCTATTGCTCGTCGCGGGCATGGTCGACGCCTCGCGCCAGACGCAGGAAAGCTTCCATTGGGTGATGCATTCCTCGCAGGTGCTGCGCAGTACGAACGAGTTGATGGATTCCGTACGCAGCGCTGAGTCAGGGCAGCGCGGATATATTCTCACGCACAATCCCGGCTTCGCGCAGGCGTTTGACCGAGAAATCGAAGAAGCGCGGGGAGCCTACAGCCAGCTTTATGAGCTGACCAAAGACAATTCGCAGCAGCATGACCGCATGCGCGCATTAGGCTTGTTGTTGGAAGAGCGTATCGAACTGATGCGGACGCCGCTGGAGCTGGCGCGGCAGTCAGAGTTCGACAGCGCGCGTGCACGCATCATCGAGGGGCGTGGCTATGACACGATGGTTGCCCTGGAAATGGCCGCCGAAAAGTTCATCTCCGCCGAACGCACGCTTCAGGCCGAACGTGTCGCTGCCGCCGAGCGCCGCCTTGAGGGTCTTCGCACACTGGCACTGATTGCCGGTCCGCTGATTGCCCTGCTGTCCGCACTGATTTCGATGATGATCATCCAGCGTATCCGTAAGCCCATCGGGGTGCTGAGCGGAGCGATGGACCGTCTGGGGGCCGGTGATTTCGGGGACCGCATCGAGGGCGATATGGGATCGCGCGAGTTCCTGAAGCTGGCGGCGGGCTATAACACCATGGTTGACCGGCTGGCAGCGGTGTCCGACGAGCGTAAGCGCAACAACGAAGTCCTGCAGAAGATGCACCAGGACGTGGTCGCCTCATCGACCGCACTGAAAGACCGGAACGACGTCATCGAACTGTTGGCGGCGATGTCGCACCGTATGCAGGCGACCCGCTCGGATGCCGAACTGGCCGAGGTCATCAGCATTTTTGTGCCCCGCGTTCTGCCGGAGGTTCCCGGGGTACTCTATTCCTTCAACAACTCGCGCAACACGCTGGTGCCGGTCTCGCATTGGGGCGGCTCGTCGCACATGGTCGACAGCTTTGCACCCGAGACCTGCTGGGCCCTGCGTCGCGGGCAAAGCCACTGGGTCAGCGGCACGGGCAAGGACATTCGCTGCGAACATGTTCCGGAGGCGCACGAGGTCTATCATTGCGAGCCACTGCTGGCGTCGGGTGACGTGATCGGCGTGCTCTATCTGGATATCTCGCTTAATGAGGAACAGCACTTCCGCGTTAGCATGCTGACCGAGAATATCGCCTCGGCTATTGTAAACCGCCGCCTGCAGAAAGACCTCAAGGAGCAGACCATCCGCGATCCGCTGACGGGGCTGTTCAACCGACGCTACATGGAAGAGGCGCTGACGCTGGAAATCGCTCGCGCCAGCCGTGCCGCCACGCCGCTGTGCGTGGTGATGTGCGACGTTGACCACTTCAAGCGGTTTAACGACGAGCACGGCCACGATGCGGGCGATGCTGTTCTTCAGCAGGTCGCTAAGGCGCTGATGGAGCAGTTCCGTGACGGTGACATCGTGTGCCGCTACGGCGGCGAGGAGTTCACGATCATCGCGCCGGGCACGTCACAGGAAGACCTCCTGCGCCGCGTCGAGCACGTGCGCGAAGCTGTTCGCGGCGTAGAGCCCGAACTGCGCGGCACGTCGTTAGGCCGGATCACCATGTCGTTTGGCGTGGCCGAATGGCGCGAAGGCATGGATCGTGAAGGGCACCGGCTGTTGAAGGCGGCTGACGAAGCGCTTTACCAGGCCAAGCATGAAGGCCGGAACAAGGTCGTCGGCTTCGCGAGCGCTACGGAATAGAAAAAGGGCGGCTCCATTTCGGAGCCGCCCTTTCTTATTTGTCGATGAGGGATCAGGCCGCAGTTTCTGGCAGGGCCACAGCTTCGGTCGCTTGGATGAAACCGCCGCCCAACACACGCTCGTCGTCGGCGGGATCATACAGGACGCAAGCCTGTCCGGGGGCGACCCCTTCTTCGCCTTCGTCGAATACGACCTTCACCACGCCATCCACGAGTGACAGACGGGCAGGCGAGGGCTGACGGGTCGAGCGGACGCGGGCGAGGACGGGAGCACCATCCTGCGCGGCCTCCTCGACGCTCGCCTGATCACCGAGCCAGTTCATTTCTTCCAGCGTCAGGCTGGCCGTCAGCAGGGCTTCGCGCGGGCCGACGATGACCTGACGCAGTTCAGGGTTCAGCTTGATCACGAACAGCGGCTCGCCTACGGCGACATTCAGGCCGCGGCGCTGACCGATGGTGTAGTCGGTGATGCCGTTGTGCTTGCCCAGGACGCGGCCATCCATGTGAACGATATCGCCTGCCTCGCGGCCTTGCGGGCGCAAACGGTCGATCAGGGTGCGATAGTCACCCGTCGGCACAAAGCAGATGTCCTGACTGTCCGGCTTGGCGGCGATACGCAGGCCCAGCGAGGCGGCGACACCGCGCACCTGTGGCTTTTCGAGATCGGCCAGCGGGAAGCGCAGATAGTCCAGTTGATCCTGAGTGGTCGCGAACAGGAAGTAGGACTGGTCACGCGAATGGTCGATAGCCTTGCGCATCTGGGCGCGGTTACCGGCGATGGCGCGGCGCACATAGTGGCCGGTGGCCATGGCTTCGGCACCCAGATCCTTGGCCACGTCCAACAGGTCGCGGAACTTGACAGTCTGGTTGCAGCGAATGCACGGGACCGGCGTCTGACCCTTGAGGTAGGAGTCAGCAAACTGGTCGATCACCGCATCTTTGAAACGGTTCTCGTAGTCGAGGACGTAATGGGGGATGCCGATAGTGTCGGCGGCCAGACGTGCGTCGTGAATATCCTGACCGGCACAGCAGGCTCCCTTTTTCTTCAGAGCCTCGCCGTGGTCGTAAAGCTGGAGGGTAACGCCCACGACGTCATAGCCTGCCTTGTGCAGCAGGGCAGCGACAACGGTGGAGTCCACACCGCCCGACATGGCAGCGACCACGCGCGCGCCAAGGGGAAGGCCGACGGCCTGTCGCACGCTCTCGATCGCAGCTTCCATGTCGGCAGGCGACATTGGGGCGATATCGGGAATGGGGCAGGTGAGGTCGTCGGTCATGGTCATGGGCGCCATGTAGGCGTTAACCCGCACGATTTCGAGGCCATGCAGGACACATCGTGCAAGAAATGAAAAAGGGCCGCTCCCCGAAAGGAGACGGCCCTCTTGTCCGGATTGACCGAAAGGTCAGTCGCGATAGCTCTGGATGCGGGTCGTACGCAGGCCTTGCATACCCCACTTGTCGATTGCCTGTTGCCAGGCCGCGAACTCTTCAGCGGTCAAACGGTAGCGCGCAAGGGCGTCTTCCAGACCAATCAATCCACCACGCACAGCCGCGACCACTTCCGCCTTGCGACGGATGACCCAACGATTGGTATCTGCCGGGGGCAGATCGCGTAGCGTCAGCGGCGTCCCCGTAGGGCCGACCACATATTGTTCGCCGTTACTATTTAGGCGTCGCTCTTGCAGCATGGGCTAATGCCTCTTTCACCACCATCACCACTCAGAACCGCTCTTTTAAGCCAGCCCCCGCTAAGGCCAGTTTAAGCGTCGTGGTGAAGGAATGGCTAATATCGAGGTTAATTCTGCGGCCAAGCTTCGGCCGCAGAAACCTCGAGTTTACGAATACTAATGCGGGGTTACCGGGTTAAGCGCGGCTGTAATCACCGCTTAATGTTGATGAGTTCGGCCAGCATCTCGTCGGCCGTCGTGATAATTTTCGACGATGCCGAGTAGGCGCGCTGGGTGGTGATCAGGTTGGTGAACTCGGTCGACAGGTCGACGGTCGAGGCCTCCAACTGCGACGCACCGATCAGGCCTGCACCGCCTGTACCCGGGGCTTTCAGGTTGAACGTGCCCGAAGCCTGGCTCACGCGGTAGGCGTTGCCCGACACTTCGGTCAGGTTGTTGGTCGAGGGGAAGGTCGCAAGTGCAACCTGTGCAATCCGGCGCATCACACCGTTGTCGAACACGGCGGTGACATAGCCGCTGGAGTCGATCTGGATGTCCGTCAGGTTACCGAAGGCCGTACCGTTGGTGTAGGTTGCTTGAACGAAGCTGGTGCTGTCGTACTGCGTCAGACCACCTGCCGAAGCGTTAAGGTCGAATGCGATGGATTGCGCCGCAACGCCCAGATCATCGGCCCACTTCGGCGCGCCGCCGCCCGAGGCAGCCAGGTCCAACACGGGGTTATCCGGATCAAACAGGGCATCCGCACCCAGGGCACGCATGCCGTCGATGTCGTAACGTCCGTCCTGGGTGAACAGAACCATGCCCGACTTCAGCAGGTTTGCCGGCGTACCGCCGCCGTCGGCCGTGCCATCAGGGGCGCGGATTTCAGCGTACCAGGTGTTGGCGGTTTCGCTCTTTAGGAAGGCCACAGTGATGTTGCGTTGACCACCCTTGGAATCCGAGACCGGCACAGTGATCTCGAAGTCCGGCTTGATGCCGGTGGTCGGATCCAGCGCATATTCGGACATCGAACCCGGCGCATAGGTCGCGATGTCCGCATGCGGAACGGTCGACGACTTCAGGTTGGCATTCAGGCTGACGCGGGTCGTGGGTTCTGCGGCACCGCCGACCTTGCCGACGTTGATCGAGGTCAGTCGGTTCATGTCCGACGGGTCGATGTTGGCATTGCCTTCGGCGTCAATCGGCCAACCCTGTAGGTAGAAGCCCGACGTGTTCTGCAGATAGCCCAGCTTGTCCACGGTGAACGCACCGGCGCGGGTGAACAGGCGCACGTCCGACGGGGTCAGGTTTTCCGACTTTTCCGTCACCACGAAGAAGCCGTCACCGCCGATGGCGAGATCGGTAGACGAGGTCGTGCGCTGAAGCTGACCGCCCTGGCTGATGAACTGGCGGGTGTTCGCCTTAACGCCACCGGCCGAATAGGACACGCCAGCCGACTGGGTGTTTACGACGGTGGAGAACTCGGTGGCCACACGCTTGTAGCCAACGGTATTCACGTTGGAGATGTTCTGCGAGATCGAGGACAAGGCCGCGGCGTTCGAGGCCAGACCGGAGACCCCGGCCAACATGGCGCCATTGATGCTCATGATCGGGTTTCCTTAGGACAAATACGAAAGAGGGTTGAGGGCATTGGCGAGGGTGCCGAGCAGGGACGGATCGTCTTCTTCGGCATCGGCAGGCGACGGCGCTGTGCTCGCTGCCCGCTCCTCGAGTGAAATCAGGTTTTCCAGCGGCATGATGGAGTTGCCGATGGTGACGTAGGGGACGCCGTTGTACATTTCGACGGACGAGACCCGCCCACGGATCAGGGTCTGGGCGTCGATGGCTACCCCGGCAGCATCCTTGGCCGTGACCCGCAGCGAATAGACGCCGCCGTCATCCAGTTGGCCGCCGCCGGTGGTCTTGCCGTCCCAGTTCAGGTCATGAACGCCGCCGGTCTTGGCACCGTCGCCACGCCAGACGACCTTGCCGTTGGCGTCGAGCACTTCGAGCGAAACGCTGGAGGCGTTCTGGGCCAATTCGTAGGACCAGCTAGCCTTGCCGTCTTCGAGGCGCGAGGTGTTCCAGATCGCCGTAGCATCCTTGCCGATATAGGCGGCAGCGTTTGACAGGGCGTTTCCGTTTTGGGCCGCGATCATGCCCTTGAGCAGGTCGTTGGTCAGCAGTTGCTGCTCGACGCCTGCCATCTGGGTCAGCTGGGCGGTGAACTCGTTGGAATCCAGAGGCGACAGCGGATCCTGATTGCGCAGCTGTGCGGTCAACAGGGTCAGGAAGGTTTCGAAATTGTCGAACAGCTTGACGCTGCCAGCGTTAATCTTGCTGTCAGCGGCGGCGACTGTTGATACGGCGTCTACCATCGGGTCAGACCTTCATGTCCACACCCGTGCGGGCGTGGTTAAGCGGTGTCCAGCCGGGCGCGACGGGGGTGTCGGCCAGTTCGGCCAGACGGGCGGCACCCACAAAGGCGCGGCGACCCGAACGGCTGTCGGACATGAATTGGTTGAAGCCACCGCGCGGATCGCTCTCGCGGTCGGTGAACTCGAGGGATTTCTCGGAAACGTCGAAACCTGCGTCGGCCAGTTGGCGGCGCAGTTCATCGGCACGGGCGCGCAGTTCGTTGGCGGCTTGCGGGTTTTCAAAAGCCAGCCTTGCTGACATCTGGCCGTCATTGCCGACCTCGATGGACACTTCCACATTGCCCAGCGTTTCGGGCGTCAGGACCATGTCAAAGCGCGTCGTGCGATGGCCGAGGCGGGTGATCATGGCTGCGGCCAGCTCTGCCGTCGTGCGGATGGTGGCGTGCGAAAGCTGGGTGCCCTTGGGCTCGACGGTCTGCTGGGTCGCGGCCTCAATCTGCTCGGACCGTTGCGGGGCAGCGTCGACAACCTCGGGCTCTGCGGTGGCGAACCCTGCGGCGGCGGTCACGGCAAGCTTGCCACCCGCGTCCTTGGCTTCGGCTGCCGGCGCATCAGCGTTTTCGGCTGAAACCTTGGGCTCGACTTCGCCGGTCGGAGCCGCCTCGATGGGCGCGTCTTCGACAGTATCCACCGTCAGGCGTGAGCCAGCGGTGTATTTGCGCACGGGCTCTGCGGGAAGAACAGCGACCGGAGGGGCAGCATCCGCAGCCGCGCGTGCGGCAACGCGCTCTGCTGCAGCAACAGCTGTCTCGACCGCGATCTCTTCGGCGGGAGCAGTCTCCAAACCGTCGTCTTGAAGGGCGAGTTGCGCGAGTTCGGCGCGGGGTGCCGGTTCGGGTGTGCCACGCGTGGCCTTCGGAGCCAGTTCCGTCTGAGCGGTCTGCGAGGGCAGGTCGGGGCGATCTGATGCCGGAGCCAGGTCTTCTGCAACAGGTACTTCGGCCGGCGCTGCGCTCTCGATGGCATCCGGTGCCGCAGCGTTTGGAGCAGACCCATTTGTCTGGGCTGCGTTGTCCGAAGCGACCCGCGCATCCCCGGCAGCTTCTGCCGCCTGGGTATCGGTTGCGACAGGCGCGAACTCAGCGGCCGAGGCCTTAGCGGCAGGCTCTGCAATAACGGTCTCGGACGCAGCCTCTGTCGACGGTGCCAGGAGCGCGCTCGCTGCATCTTCGGTCAGGGGCAGGTCGATGACCATCTGATTGGGTGAGGGCGCAAGTGCCATGACAGGCAGCATGGCCATCGGGTTCACGACGTCCTCGGAAGTATCGGAAACTTCGTCAGTTTCGACCTTTTCCATCTCCATGCCGGTCTGATCGAGCAGGGAGGCGAACTCGCCCCCTACAGAGGCGTCCAGCGATGCGCCGGTGTCGGTCGCAGCCGAAGTCGCCGCTCCGTTAGGAACGACGCCAGTCATGACAGACAGGAGTGCAGATGCGGACATTGCCCAGCGCGATGTTGGAGTGGAGTGGCGTCTTCTGCGCCGGAACATTCGGGACCAACGTCGCAAGCGGCGGGCCATATCGTGCCACTTGGCTCAAGTTGCTGATTTTTCTGGAAAACAGGAGGTTGAAGTCTTGTGGATAGGCCCTTTGTGGCCCCAACCGAACTTGCCGTGCCTGATCTTTTTTGCCGAGGTCGGCAGGCACTAATGGTGAGAGCGGACACTAGGATCAAACTGGCCCGTCAATTGCGCCGTAGCTCCTCGAGAGAACAGGGGCTGAATGCCAATGTCTAATGAATTCAATATTTTGGGCGATTTCGCTCACGCAACAACCGGGCAAGAATTGCGCGGCTGCCTGCAAGGCTTGCCGGGTTTTGCCGGTAAAGGAGGCCGCTGATGTCGCTTGGCTTGATTATGAACATCGCGACTTCTGGCATGAACACGGCCCAGAGCCAGTTGCGTGTGGTGTCGGACAACGTCACCAACATCAACACGCCTGGATATGTGCGCAAGATTGCCGACCAGCAGTCGCTGACGACGCAGGGCATGGGGACCGGCGTCGATATTGCCCGCGTGCGTCTGGCGACCGACCGCTTCCTGCAAGCTTCGACCCTCAGCACCTCTGCGGACGCGGCCCGCGAGACTGTGCGCTACGAACTGTTCGACCGTATCCAGTCGTTGTTCGGCGATCCGGGCGGCGACAGCAGCTTCTTTAGCGGCATCGACAGCGTCTTTGCGGCATTTGCGGCGTCGGCAGAAATGCCCAGCTCGGCCGCTGCGCGCCAGACAGCGATCTGGAAGTCGCAGTCGCTGTTCGAGCAAGCAGCGGATATCGCCGGCCAAATACAGGCTGTGCGCGAGGACGCCGACGGCAAGATCAAAAGCTCTGTCGACTCGATCAATGGCCTGCTGGACCAGATCAGCAAGCTGAACCGCGAGATTACCCGCGCCACCGTGACAGGTGCCGATGCAACGGGGGCCCAGAACGCACAGGCCCAACTGATCGACCAACTATCCTCCTATATGGATATCCGCCTGTCGCCGCAGAATAACGGCGCGACCGAGGTTCGTACTGGCGCGGGCTTGCTGCTGGTCGGCAACGAGCCGGCGACGCTGGAGTATCAGCGCGCGGGGGCGATCAGCGCCCAAACCAACTTCGGCGACATCGTCGTCCACGAACCCAGTGGGTCGGCGCGCTCCCTGACCGAAGGTCTGGTCAGCGGCGAACTCAAGGGACTTGTGCAGCTACGCGATATCGATGCGCCGCAGGCCGCCGAACAGCTGGCAGAACTGACGTCCAAGCTGGCTGACGAGTTGAACCGTGCGCACAACGCCTCATCGTCGGTGCCCGCACCGTCGGTCATGCAGGGCCGCAACACCGGTCAGACCCTTGAAACGGCGCTGAACGGATTTACCGGCCAAACCAATATCGCGCTGCTCAACCCAAATGGCGTCGTCCAGAACACGGCGACGATTGTGTTCAATGGCGCGTCCATCTCTATCAATGGTATGGCGGCGACACCGGCGACGTTCGTGACCGTGCTGAACGCCCAGTTGCCGGGCGTGAACGCCAGCTTTGCTAGCGGGGCGCTGAAACTGGAAGCCTCAGGCGGCAACGGGATTGCCATTGCCGATGATTCGACCACACCCAGCAATAAAACGGGCAAGGGCTTTTCTCATTACTTCGGTCTGAATGATCTGGTGTCGAGCACGGCGCCGATCTCCTACGAGACCGGAATGACCACGGCCTCGGCGCACGGCTTCCCGGCAGGACAGCAACTGACGTTCCGTTTTGCCAATGCCGACGGGGTAAAAATCCGCGACATCGAGTTCACCGTGCCTGCGGGTGGGTCCATGTCAGACCTGCTGACGGCGTTGAACGATCCGATCACCGGCGTGGCCCGTCATGGCACCTTCAGCCTCAGCTCGACCGGCGAGATGATCTTTACGGGACGCGGGACGCCTCCGGCGCAGTTGTCGGTCCTTAACGACCGCACCGCGCAGAGCCCTTCTGGCGTTTCCATGAGCCAACTGTTCGGTCTGGGCGGTGCGCGCGGCGCACGCACCGGTGTGTTGTCGGTTCGCGCAGATATCCAGTCCGATCCGACGAAGCTGGCCCTCAGCCAGTTGAACCTCGGCGTTCCGGCGGGCACCCCTGCGATTAGCGCAGCGGACGGTTCAGGCGCACGTCTGCTGTCACAGGCAGGCAGTGTGACCACCAAGTTCGGTACGGCTGGTGGCGTGTCCGGTGCAATGTCGACGCTGAGCCGTTTCGCCTCCGACATGGCTGGCTCCATCGGTGCCAAAGCAAATCTCCGCGAAAGCGCCGCCAGCGGTGCCAGCGCGCTGTATTCGACCGCCTCGGCCCGTCGCGACTCCTTCGAAGGCGTAAATCTGGAAGAGGAACTGGTCCTCATGACCACATTCCAGCAAGCCTTCAACGCCTCGGCACGCCTGATCCAGGCTGCGTCCGAAATGTATGACACTCTGATTGGGATGGTCCGATGAGCCGCGTCACGACTTACGGCAATAACCAGTCCGCCCTTCTGAACCTGATGACGGCCCAGAAGCGGACCAGTGAGGCCCAGAACCGTTTCTCCACCGGCAAGAATGCCACTGATCTGGTTGGCTTTGGACGCGAGGCCGCGACGGTCAATGCGCTGAAATCCACCCAGATGCGGGTGATGTCGCACATCGACACCAACAAGGCCGTGGCTGACCGCCTGAGCGCTCAGGATCTCGCCATGGGTCAGATCGCCGATGCCGCGACAGCATCGCGTCTAGCCATTGCCAACGCGATTGCCTCGGGCCGGATGGACGGTCTGATGGAGGAATTGAAAATTCAATTCCAGACCATCTCGGACGCGCTCAACACCGAACATCAGGGCCAGTTTCTGTTCTCTGGCGGCATTTCCAACACAAAGCCCTCGGCGGTCGCGAATCTGGACGAACTGGGGGCTGTGGCCACGGTCGATGACGCCTTCGCCAATGGCTATCTGCGTCAGGCCAGCCGTCTGGACGACAATGTGGTGATGGACACCGGCTTCCTGGCCAGTGAATTGGGAAGCGAACTGTTCCAGATTTTCAGCGACCTGAAAGCGATGGACGGCACCACCCCGCTCAAAGGCCCGATCGACGGAGCGATGAACACCGCCCTGACCACGCTGATGCAGCGCTTCGAAGGCGCGGCAAAGAACGTCATCAATGAGCAGGGCCTCAACGGCATCTATCAAAAGCGTGTGGAGGACATCATCACCTCCAACTCGGTAAAGTCCGACACGCTGGAGATTATGCTGTCCGATAAGACCGATGCGGACATGGCAAAGGCGATCACCGATCTCGAACTCGCGCAGGTCGCCTTGCAGGCATCGGCCCAGGTCGTCAGCCAGTTGAGGCAAGTCTCGCTACTGGATTATCTCTGATCCATGGAACGGCGGCCACGGGGCCGCCGTTCTACTTTTGGGCGAGCGTGTCCGGCGTAGTCATCCTTTGTTGACATCACCAGCGTTACACAGCTTAACCGACGTGATTATTGCGAATGTCGGCGACGGGTGTCGCCGGTAATGGATGGTTTATGACGACGGGCACGGCTGGCTATCGGATAGAAGATAATGAGGGTCAGGTCGTACTGTCCCTGCTGGGTCCGTGGTCTGCTACGGGGCTAGGTCACGTCTCGCGTTCTCTGACCGAGGAGCTGGGTGGGCGCGGTGTGTCGAGACTGGACCTGAGCGGTCTGGAACGGTTCGATACAGCCGGTGCGCTGGCCCTGCTTCAAGCCGCAAAGGTCACGACCGACGCGTCCGCATGGGAGGCGAACCCGCAAGCAGGCAGCATCTACCGCACCGTTGCCCGCCTCGAAGACATGACCATGCCTCCGCCGACCCGGCCCCCTGCGGTTATCCGCGGGTTCAGCAAGGTCGGGCGCGGCGTCTATGACTTCGTCACCGAAATGATGGGATCTTTTGCCTTCCTTGGCAGATTGATCCTCGCGTCCGCGTCGGCCCTGAAACACCCCAAGCGCATCCGCTGGGCGGCCTGGGTGTCGCAGATGGAACGGGCAGGGCTGGACGCCATCCCGATTGTTGCCGTCACCAACTTCTTCATCGGTGCCGTTGTCGCCTTCATCGGCGTGGACCTTCTGACCCAGTTCGGGGCAGGGGTGTTCTCGGTCCAGCTGATCGGTGTGGCCGTCTTCCGCGAGTTTGCAGTGGTCATCACGGCTGTGCTGCTCGCTGGCCGGTCGGCCTCTTCGTTTGCCGCTGAAATCGGCTCGATGAAGATGAACCAGGAAGTCGATGCCATGCAGGTCATGGGCGTTGATCCGTTCCAGGCGCTGGTGATCCCGCGACTGGCTGCGCTTTTGATCATGCTTCCGCTGCTGACGTTTGTGGCCATGATGGGCGGGCTGCTCGGCGGCATCCTGGTTTCGTGGAGCCAGTTGAACCTTGGTCCGGCCTTCTTCTTCCAGCGCCTGCTGGAGGATGGCTATATGGCCAAGCACATGATGGTGGGTCTGGTGAAAGCCCCTGTGTTCGCGCTGGTGGTTGCCGCTATCGGCTGCCGTCAGGGCATGGCTGTGGCCGGTGATGTCGAGAGCCTTGGCTATCGCGTGACGGCGGCTGTGGTTCAGGCCATCTTCGCCATCATCCTTCTGGATGCCGTCTTCGCCCTGATCTTTATCGAGTTGGGCATATGACCGACCTTATCCCCCAAGACGCCCCGCGTACTGACGAGCCGCCTGTCATTGAGGTGCGCGGCCTCCTGAGCCAGTTCGGGGATCGCGTCATCCATCAGGACCTCGACCTGACAGTCAACAAGGGCGAGATTGTCGGCGTGGTCGGCGGCTCCGGTACGGGCAAGACCGTGCTGCTGAACTCGATCATCGGCCTCAAAGAGCCCGAGGGCGGGGAAGTGCGCTTGTTCGGCTACGAGCGGAGCAGCATGACCAAGGCCGAGGCGGCCGAGGTCGAGCAGCGCACCGGCATTCTGTTCCAGCGCGGGGCGCTGTTTTCGGCGTTGAACGTCATGGAGAACGTCTCCGCGCCGATGTTGGAGCACACCCAGCTTTCGCGCGATGTTATCCGCGAACTGACCGAGATGAAGGTTGCCATGGTGGGCCTCAAGCCCGAGGCGCTGTACCTGAAGCCTGCCGAACTGTCGGGCGGCATGATCAAGCGCGTGGCTCTGGCCCGCGCACTGGCGCTGGATCCGGAGCTTCTGTTCCTCGACGAGCCGACGGCGGGCCTCGATCCTATCGGCGCTGCCGCTTTCGACGAGCTCATTCTGGAACTGTCGCGGGACCTTGGCCTTACGGTCTTTATGATTACCCACGACCTCGACAGCCTCTACACCATCTGCGATCAGGTCGCCGTTCTGGCGGACAAGCACGTGGTGGCCAAGGCTCCCGTCGAAGAGTTGGAAAAGTCGGATCATCCGTGGATCAAGGAATACTTCCTTGGCCCTCGCGGGCGAGCCGCCGGACGAAGTGCCGATTAAAGGAAAGCCGGAACGAGATGGAAAGAGACGCTCATTACGCTGCGGTTGGCATTGTGACGGTGGCCCTGCTTGTTGCACTGGCCGTGTTCACGATCTGGCTGGCACGCCTGCAGTTCAACAAGGACTACGACGTCTATGACATCGTATTCTATGGCCCTGTACGCGGTCTGTCGGAAGGTGGTGAGGTCCACTTCAACGGCATCCGCGTCGGCGAGGTGACGGACCTGAACCTGAACCCTGTGAAGGGCGATCAGGTGGTGGCGCGCGTTCGTCTGAACGGTACCACGCCGGTGCGTGTATCCAGCCGCGCGCAGCTGGAGCCGCAAGGTATCACCGGCCTGAACTACATTCAGATCACCGCTGGCGATCCGAACACGCCGTTGCTCAAGACCAAGTTCAACGAGCACGAAGTGCCTGTAATCCAGTCACAGGCCAGCCCGCTGGCGGAACTGCTGACCGGTTCGGGTACGGTGCTGGCGCAAACGGTGGACGCGCTGAACCGCATCAACCGTGTGCTGTCCGATGACAACATCCGTTCCTTCTCGTCCAGCGTCCGCAACGTCGAGGCGATGACGGCGGAACTGAATGCCCGCAAGGGTATCCTGATGGAGCTGGAACAAACGCTGCAGAAAGCGAATGCTGCGGTAACCGAATATGGCCTGCTGGCCAGCGACACGCGCCAGATCATCAACACCGACGGTGCCGAGGCCATTGCCAACATCAAGACGGCTTCGGATGAGGCCCGCGCGGCTATCGCCTCTATCAACCGCTCGGCGACGGGTCTTGAGGCGCCTCTAGGCGAGTTCGGTACGACGACAGTGCCGCAGATCAACGACGCTGTACGTCAGTTGAATCAGGCCACGCGCTCGCTCGAAGACCTGATCGAGAATGTCCGCCGCAGCCCGCGTGAATTTATCGGCCGTGCTCCGGCCAAGGAAGTCGAGGTTCAGCCATGATCCGTCTGTCGTCTGTTGCTGTGGTGGCTGCGGGCCTGACCCTGTCGGCCTGCGCGGTCCTGAAATCGCCCGATCCAATCCAGACCTACCGCTTCGGGACCGTTCCCGCTTTCGGCTCGGTGGATCAGGGCAGCGTGCCGAACTGCTCGCGAACCGGGGTGAACCTGCGCCGGATGGAGTTCAATACCGCCGCGCGGGGCGACCAACTGCTGACCGCGACGGGCAACGAGACCGCCTATATCGGTGGTGCGCGCTGGGTGGGACAAGCTTTGACCCTGTTTGAGGAGGCTCTGCAGGAAGGCTTTGCTTCGGGCGCGCCTTGTCTGCGGGTGACGAGCGGGCCTCTGACGCGGGACGGCTTGAGCCTGTCGGTCGATGTACGCCGTTTCGAGACGGTCTATTCCGCGCCCGGCGCTGTGCCCGAGGTGAAGGTGGGCGTGTCGGTCCAACTGCTGCGTCGCGGCGACCGCTCGATCCTGAAGGATGCCCGTTTCGACGTCGTCCAGCCAGCGGATGCCAATCGGGTCGGTTCTATTGTGGCGGCCTATAATGCCGCAACCGCGGACACCATCCGTCAGATCGTAGAGTGGACGGTTACCGAAGTGGCCTCAGCGCCGCCTTCCGACGACTGATAAAAAGCTAAGAGCCGGAAGTGAAGACTTCCGGCTCTTTCTTTATCGGCTTTGGAATAGGCTCTTAGGCCAGACCAGCGGCGACCGTGTACTCGGCCTCGGTCTTGGAGGCGACTTCGTCCAGAGTGACGCCGTCGGCCAATTCAATCAGTTCCAGACCCGAACCGTCCGGCTTGACGTCAAAGGTCGCCAGATCGGTGATGATGCGGCTGACCACGCCCGTGCCGGTGAGCGGCAGGGTGCAGGCCTTGAGGACCTTGGACTGGCCGTGCTTGTTGGCGTGCTCCATGACCACGACGACGCGCTTAACGCCCGCCACCAGGTCCATCGCGCCGCCCATGCCTTTGACCAGCTTGCCCGGGATCATCCAGTTGGCGATGTCGCCGTTCTGGGCCACTTCCATGGCTCCGAGGATGGACAGGTTGATGTGGCCGCCACGGATCATAGCAAAGCTGTCGGCGCTGCTGAAATAGGCGCTTTCAGGGATTTCCGTGATGGTCTGCTTGCCAGCATTGATCAGGTCGGGGTCTTCTTCGCCCTCATAGGGAAAAGGGCCCATGCCCAGCATGCCGTTTTCCGATTGCAGGGTCACCACCATGCCCTCGGGGATGTAGTTGGCCACCAGCGTCGGGATGCCGATGCCTAGGTTCACATAGAAGCCGTCTTGCAGTTCTTGCGCGGCGCGTTCGGCCAGTTGTTCGCGAGTACGAGCCATAGTCTTTATGCCCCCTTCTGGCGGACGGTGCGCTGTTCGATGCGCTTTTCCGAAACGGTCTGGATCAGGCGGTCAACATAGACGCCCGGAGTGTGGATGTGGTCGGGATCAATGGAGCCGACCGGCACGATTTCCTCGACCTCGACGACGGTGACCTTACCGGCGGTGGCCATCATCGGGTTGAAGTTGCGGGCGGTCTTGCGGAACACAAGGTTGCCGCGCTCGTCGGCCTTCCACGCCTTGATGATGGCGAGGTCTGCGACAAGACCGGTTTCCATGATGTAGCGGCGACCGTCAAAGGTGCGCTCTTCCTTGCCTTCAGCGACCAGCGTGCCGACGCCGGTTGCGGTGAAGAAGGCCGGAATGCCGGCACCGCCGGCGCGAATGCGCTCGGCCAGCGTGCCTTGCGGGTTGAACTCCAGCTCCAGCTCGCCAGCCAGATACTGGCGCTCGAACTCTTTGTTCTCGCCCACATAGGACGAGATCATCTTCTTGATCTGGCGGGTTTCCAGAAGCTGGCCGAGGCCGAAGCCGTCCACGCCCGCATTGTTGGAAATGACTGTCAGGCCTTTGACGCCGCTCTCACGCAGACCGGCAATCAGGTTCTCGGGGATGCCGCACAGTCCGAAGCCACCGGACATGACGGTCATGCCGTTGAACGTCAGTCCCCCCAGCGCGGACTTCACGTCAGCGAAGATCTTTCCCATGGCTCTCCCTTTTTCACCGTCTGATGAATATCGCGGTCTTACCTTCCCATAAAGGGCGAAACGGCGTGCGGCAAGATCGCGGACACATCGGTACAATATCCGGCTGTCGGTTGACGTGAACGGCAACGCCTCTCAAACACGTTCACATTAAGTCATCGCATCTGGAGGGCGTTCATGCGTTTGCGAAACTTCTCGGTAGCCTGTGCGGCTTTGTTGCTGGCCAGCGGGGCACCGATGGTGGCCTTTGCCGACAGCCCGACCTACCAACAACCGCCTGCACCGATTGCACAGATCCTTGATGCGGCCCCCACACCGGGTGTGAGCGTCAGCCCTGACCGTAAGACTCTGTTGCTGACCGAGCGCAGCAACCTGCCGTCAATTCAGGAGCTGTCCGAGCCGATGCTGCGTCTGGGCGGTTATCGCATCAATCCGCGCAATAACGGTCGCGCCAATTCCCAGATGAGCTGGGTGAAGGGCCTCAGCTTCCAGCCTGTCGAGGGCGGTGAAGCCCGTCCTGTCTCGGGACTTCCGGTCAACGCCCGCCTGACTTCGGCAACCTGGTCGCCGGACGGCCAGAAGGTCGCCTTCCTCGTCAACGCTGAAAGCGGTCTGGAGATGTGGGTTGCCACGGTGGCCGATGCCAAGGCCAAGCGCCTGACGCGCGGCATCGTAAATGCGACCGCCACCAGCGGTTTCGACTGGCAGCCTGACAGCAATGGTCTGCTGGTTCTGACAGTGCCGACCGATCGCGGTCCGGCACCGGTAACCGACCGCCCTCCGACGGGTCCGGTCGTGGACGAGACGGGCGGCCGCGTGGCTCCTGTCCGTACCTATCAGGACCTGCTCAAGGACCCGATGGACGAAGCCCTGTTCGACTACTATTTCACCGCCCAACCGGCCTTCGTAAATCTGGACGGCCGACTGCGTACTGTGGGGCAGGCGGGTGTCTACATCGGCGCATCGCTGTCGCCGGATGGCCGCTACGTGCTGCAGACGCGCGTGAAGAAGCCGTACTCCTATATTGTGCCGACCAGCCTGTTCCCGAGCGAAACGGTTGTGACCGACCTGAACGGTCGTGCGGTGCACCAGGTGTCCGATCTGCCGCTGCGTGACAACATCCCGACCGCATTCGATGCTGTCGCAACCGGTCCGCGCGCCGTTAGCTGGCGTGCCGATGCCGATGCGACCCTCGTCTGGGCCGAAGCCCAAGACGGCGGCGACCCGCGCAATGCTTCGGAAGTGCGCGACCGCGTCTTCATGCTGCGTGCACCGTTCAATGATGCCGCAGTGGTGTTGGCCGATCTGAAGTCGCGCTACGCGGGCACCCAGTGGGGGCGTGACGATGTGGCCATCGTTAACAGCCGCTGGTTCCAGAACCGTCAGGAAACCCGTCTGCTGGTCAATCCGTCCAACCCGCAGCAACAGCGTGTGCTGGTGCAGCGCAACTACCAGGACCGCTACAATGATCCGGGCTCCGTTATCGTCGAACCAAACGGTCGTGGCCGCAGCCTGATCCGCTTTACCGCCGACGGACAGAAGGTGTTCGTCACCGGTGCAGGCGCGACCCGTGAAGGGGCCTATCCGTTCCTTGACGTGATGGACCTGAACAGCGGCGCGACCGCGCGTCTGTGGCGTTCGGCGCAGGGCGAGTACGAAACGCTCGTCGGTATTCTGGACGAGGACGGCCGTCGTCTTCTGACCAGCCACCAGACCAAGACCCAGCCGACCAACCTGCGTATCCGCAATCTGGATGGAAACGTCACGCCGCTGACCAACTTCCCCGATCCGGCTCCGCAACTGGCCGACGTTACCAGCCGCCTGATCACCTATACCCGCAAGGACGGTGTCCAACTTTCGGGCACGCTGTATCTGCCGGCTGGCTATGACAAGGATCGTGACGGGCCGCTGCCGCTGCTGATGTGGGCCTATCCGGCAGAGTTCACCGATGCGGCCGTGGCTGGTCAGGTCGTGGACAGCGACAACCGCTTCGTGCGCCCGTCGGGCAGCAGCCACCTGTTCCTGCTAACGCAGGGTTATGCCATCCTCGACAACCCGACCATGCCGATCATCGGTGTGGACGGTGCCGAGCCGAATGACACCTATATCCAACAACTGTCGGACAGCGCCGAAGCGGCGGTGAATGCGGTGGTGGAACTGGGCGTTGCCGACCGCGAGCGTATCGCTGTGGGCGGTCACTCCTACGGCGCGTTCATGACGGCAAACCTGTTGGCGCACACCGATTTGTTCAAGACCGGTATCGCGCGTTCGGGTGCCTATAACCGCACCCTGACGCCGTTCGGCTTCCAGGCCGAGCAGCGCAACTATTGGGAAGCGACCGAAACCTATAATGCGATGTCGCCCTTCACCTATGCCAACAAGATCAATGAGCCGATCCTGTTGATCCACGGTGAGGCGGACTCGAACTCGGGCACCTTCCCGATCCAGTCGGAGCGCTTCTATGCGGCGCTTAAGGGCAATGGCGCGACTGCGCGTTACGTTGTCCTGCCGCTGGAAGACCATGGCTACCGCGCCCGCGAAAGCGTGGGTCACACCCTGCACGAGATGGCCAGCTGGCTTGATCGCTGGATGAAGCCTCAGGCTGAACAGTAAGAACGGGAAAGGCGGGAATGAACTTCCCGCCTTTTTCTTTAGCGCGTCGGGGTGGGTGCAGGAGCGGGCAGGGCCTGTGTCGGTTGATCGCCTTCGAATACGGCGCTGTCAGCGGCTTTTTCGGGCACCGAACGGTCCACATGGCCGCCGTTGACACTATAGAGAATAAAACAGGCGAACAGCGCCGCCGCGGCCCCTAGCGTCGAGATGACGAGGATGGGGACGATGGATTTGCCTTTGCCACCACCGCGTACATAGCCCGCATCAACAGGACGTCCTTCGTGTACGGCGTCAGCGGCCTTGTCGTGACGGTCGGGTTCTACCGGCTGCATAGGGGCTTCCTTTGGCTTCAGTTGTAGTCTGAAACCAACCCTCAGCACTCATTCGCAGTTCCCCACTGTCGATCAGCGATCCCAGTCCGGAACCTCTCCGTAGAGCGCCGATACGAAGCGGATAAACGATTGCACCCGCGTTTCCGCCCGCGCTCGCCCCGCTGTCAGGGCAAAGATCGCGACATCGGATGCGCCACTATATTGCGGCAAAACGATCTGCAGCCGCCTGTCTTTAAGCTCCTCGCCCACATCCCATGTCGAACGCAGCGCGATACCGGCACCAGACAGGACCATTTCACGAGCGACTTCGGACGAGTTGGTCCTCACGCGGCTGCGGGCGCGGAAGGTGGTGGGCCCATCCGGGCCTTCCAGCCTCCAAAGCGACTGGTTCTCGGCAGCCAGTTGAGCGTGATCGCGCAGCGCTTCCAGCGTGTCCGGCGCGCCGTGGCGCATAATATAGTCGGGGCTGGCGCACAGAACGCGGCGGTTGGGTGCCAGCTTGTGCATGGCGGGATTAGCGTCGTCATAGGCCCCGATACGCACCGCCACATCCACGTCCTCTGCCATCAGGTCCACAAAGGCATCGGTGAGGTTCAGCTCCAGCGTCAGGCGCGGGTTGTCTTCCAGAAAGGGCTGCAGATAGGGAGCCAGCCGCCTGCGCCCGAACGAAGTGGGGGCGGTCACGCGCAGCAGTCCACGCGCCTGGGTGGTCCGTCGCGACACAGACGCTTCCAGATCTTCGACCCCGTCCAGCAGTTGTAGCGCCCGCTCATAGACAAGCCGGCCCGCTTCGGTAGGAGCCAGGCGCCGCGAGGTGCGCTCGATCAAGCGCACTCCCAGCCGGTCCTCCAGACGCGCCAGCCGTCGAGAGCCAACCGCAGGTGACAAATCCAGCCTGCGCGCGGCCGCCGAAAGGCTGCCTTCCTCGATAGCACGGACGAAGATTTCATATTCAGCCAGCATGGGTCCGTTCCATCTTTGCAATTTATGCAAAGATAAGCGTCATTCTTCGCCATGGATAGCGAAGATATGCACGGTTAGGGTAGGGCATTGCATTCAGGAGCCTTCCGATGACCCAACCGATGATCCGCTATGGCACGCTCAGTGTGGCTCCGCAGCTTGAGGCCTTCATTCGCGAACAAGCGGCACCGGGCACGGGCGTCGCTCCCGAGACCTTCTGGTCGGTGATGCAGGGTCTGGTGGACAAGTTTGCGGGCGAGAACCGCGAGCTATTGGCCAAGCGCGATCAGCTGCAGTCGCGACTGGATGGTTGGCATCGTGCGCGACCGGGTCAGCCGGACCAGCGCGAGTATCAGGCGTTCCTGCGCGAGATTGGTTATATCGAACCTGAAGTGGCCGATTGCGTCGTCACGACCACCGGTGTTGATGCCGAACTGGCGACGATGGCGGGACCACAGTTGGTCGTGCCGCTGACCAATGCCCGCTATCTGCTCAACGCCGCGAACGCGCGCTGGGGCAGCCTGTACGACGCATTTTACGGCACCGATGCGCTGGGCGATCTGCCCAAGGCGGGCGGCTATGATCAGGAGCGTGGTGGCAAGGTCATCGCCAAAGCGCGCCAATTTCTGGACAGGGCTGCGCCCCTGAGCGCGGGCAGTCACGCCGATGCCGCCGCCTATCGCGTCGAAAATGGCAAACTCGTTGTGGCTCTGGCTGACGGCACTGTGACGAAACTGGCTGACGAAACCGCCTTCGTGGGTTTCGGCGGCGATGCCGCGTCCCCTTCGGCGATCCTGTTGCGCCACAACGGCCTACACTTCGAGATCAGCATAGATCGTGATCATCGCATCGGTGCCAGCGACCCTGCGGGCGTTGCGGATGTTATCGTCGAGGCGGCGTTGACGGCTATTTGCGATGCGGAAGACAGCGTCGCTGCGGTGGATGCAGAGGACAAGGTGCTGGTTTACGCCAACTGGCTGGGACTGATGCGGGGTGATCTGTCAGCGCGGTTCAGCAAGGACGGTCAGTCCATGGACCGGACAATGAACCCTGACCGGACCTATTCAGCACCGGACGGCACGTCGTTCACCCTTAAGGGGCGCAGTGTTCTGTTGAAGCGCAACGTCGGCCTGCATCTGACTACGGATGCCGTCCTGGACGCCGAGGGGCGCGAGATTCCCGAGAATATCCTCGACATTGCCGTGACTGGCCTGATCGCGCTGCACGACCTTGAGCGCACTGTCTCGCAGCGTAACAGCCGCGAGGGATCGGTCTATGTGGTGCGTCCCAAGATGCATGGCTCCGAAGAGGTTGCCTTCGCCAGCGCCCTGTTCGGCGCGGTCGAGAGCGGATTGGGACTGCCGCCACTGACCCTGAAAATGGGCATTATGGATGAAGAGCGTCGCACCAGTGTCAATCTGCGCAACTGTATCGCGGCGGCGCACGATCGTGTGGTCTTCATCAATACCGGCTTCCTGGATCGTACGGGCGATGAAATCCACTCCATGATGGAGGCGGGGCCCGTCGTTCGGAAGGAGGCCGTGAAGGGCACGGCTTGGATCAAGGCGTATGAGGACCGCAATGTCGATATCGGGCTGACGGCAGGACTGTCCGGCCGTGGGCAGATCGGTAAGGGCATGTGGGCGGCTCCCGACCGCATGGGCGATATGCTTTCCACCAAGGCGGGACACCCCAAGGCAGGGGCATCGACTGCATGGGTCCCGTCACCGACGGCTGCCACCCTGCACGCACTGCACTATCATGCGGTGGATGTCTGGTCGGTGCAGCGCGACTTGGCCCACCGCGCCTCGACGGGGCTGGAGCCTCTGTTGACCCTGCCGTTAGCGACCGAGGTGCCGGAACCGGACGAAGTGGTTCGCGAACTGGAAAACAACTGTCAGGGCATACTGGGCTATGTCGTGCGATGGATCGATCAGGGCGTCGGATGTTCAAAGGTGCCGGACATTCACGACGTGGGATTGATGGAAGATCGTGCCACCTTGCGTATCTCCAGCCAGCACATTGCCAACTGGCTGCACCACGGCTTCACCAATGACGAACAGGTGATGGCCGTGCTCAAACGAATGGCGGTGGTGGTGGACCGCCAGAACGCAGGCGATCCGTACTATCGCCCCTTGGCACCAACCTATGATGACCATGCCTGGCACGCATCGGTTGCATTAATTTACAAAGGACGCGAGCAGCCCAACGGTTACACCGAACACTTGCTCACGGCCTACCGTCGTAAGGCAAAACAAGCTTAAGCGTCGCATTTTAGAACACTATATTTCGAGACACCCCATAAGTTTGGGGTGTCTCTTTTTGATACAAACGCTTGCAAATGTCGCAAACGAGCCATAAACGGCTTGTTTGTTAACTTTGCTTAACCACGTTCTCCCGATTTTCGGCCCAAATCAGGGCTTATTCGTATCAAAACGGGATGGCACGGGTTTTGGAAGGTTAGCCTGTGACCGGTCCGAGGGGGATCGGTCCTGCCGCATGAAGTCGCGGAGGGGGACGTTCTTATGAGCGAATGCGTCACGCTTAAAAACACGCGCCGCGAGAAAGGGCGCACCGGCTTAGCTGGTCTGATGGCGTTCGCTGTCGCCTGTGGTGCGTTCGGTTCGGCGTCGGCCCACTCCCGCGGTCCGGTCATTATCGGTCCCGACCCCACCTTGCCGACCATGCCGATGGGCGATGTTGTGTCGAACACCGGCTTCGACGTTAGCGTCGTCGGTCGTATCTCGTCGCGCTGCCAGCTGGGCGAAGGTCGCGAAATCGACTTCGGTGATCTCAGCGTTCCCAAACAAGCCACGGCTTTGCTTGGTATTGAGTGCAATGTGCCGTTCGATCTGGCGATCAAGGCCCGCAATGGCGCGCTCAGCCACACGACCCTGCCGAACGGGCAGGGCGGATTCTCGGGTGCTCTGTCCTACGGTCTCAGCATTGATGTTCCGGTTCTTGATCCGGCCGAGCGTGTTGTTTCGGGCCGCTATCAATCTCTGGATCTGCGCAACGGCGTCACCCTCAGCAGCGATAATGCAATCGCCAAGGGTGGTGCTCTCCTCAAGTTTCAGACGGGCGTATCTGAAGGTCACGGCCTTTTGGCTGGTCAGTATTCAGAGACGATCGTCCTGACTATTGCTCCAAGAATGTAAATCTTGGGAGCATACATTCCGGTTTCATCAATAAAGGTGAATTCGGTTTTTGTATCCGGTTCGTAAATGTATGAATCAAACAGTTTAGTTTTACCGATCCGATCAAGATTTTTGCTTGATCTGCTTTAAAACAACAGGAAACTTGAAAATGAAAATCTCGCATATCCTGGCTGGTGCAGCCGCTATCGCTCTGGTTGGTTCGGCTGCAAACGCTGGCACCATCAACCAAGGTCAGTTCTCGGTCCCGGGCACGAACAACCACGTTAACGTGGGCGGCGGTCTGCTTGGCTTGGGGAACCTCGGCAATGCCGGCGGCGGTCTCGGCGGCATCAGCCAGACCTTCTCGGCTTGGCACGCTGTCGGTGCCTCGGCTGGCAACAACGGTTCGGCTTCGGGTTCGGAC